>JBAXZI010000048.1:0-13960 GCA_041670385.1 Clostridia bacterium
CTAAAAAAATTTTTAGCACCAGGGACTATTAAGCCTATAGTTTGCCCCTTAGCATTAAGAGCAATGTCATTTAATCTGCCTAATTTTTTACCATCTGTAATGTTGACAACTTCCCTTTCTCTTAAATCACAAAATGTATATTCCGCACAATTATTCATAAAAAAATACCGCCCTTATTAATAATATTATTATAAGAGCGGTAAATTTATGCTAAAATGCTTCTCGGAGTCTCGCTATTGCATTTTTTTCTAATCTGCTTACTTGAGCTTGACTCATATTTAATTCTTTTGAAATTTCCATTTGCGTTCTTCCACGATAATAACGCAACATTATCACTTGTTTTTCTCTATCTGGCAGTCTTTCTATTTCATCTTCTATTGTAAAACTATTAAGGATATCGTCTTCTGTTTTGCTTTGACTTATTTGGTCTACAACTAGTATACTTTCATCTTCATCCCCAAAAGCGGAATCATAAATGCTTAGTGGGTCAGATATTGCATCTAATGCACCTAAAACTTCCATATATGGTACATCTATTTCTTTCGATATTTCAGTTAAGCCTACTTGTCCTGGGTTTTCCTGTTCTAATTTGTCTCTTGCTTGCATAGCCCTATAGGCTACATCTCTAATACCTCTACCTACCTTAAATGCTGTGCTTTCTCTTATATAGCGTTTTATTTCGCCTAATATCATTGGCACTGCATAAGTGGAAAATCTGACATTCAATTCAATATTAAAATTGTCCAATGCTTTGATAAGACCAAGCATTCCTACCTGAAACAAATCATCGTAACTTACTTTACTATATCGAAACCTTTGCACCATACTCAAAACTAATCGCATATTCCCTTCAATAAATTCGCTTCTTAGCTCGGGATGCCCATTTTTTATTTTGTGTAACATTGCTTCGGTTTCTTTTCCTGTCATCTTAGGTAACTGTGAAGTGCATACTCCACTGATTTCAACTTTACAAGACATAAAGTAACCTCCTTATGTAATGTAAACTTAAGTATGCACCATTTAAATTTTATTATTCTTTTTTATTTGGAATCAATTCTACAAAATTCTTTCCGTAGCTTTCCTATTATCTTTTTTTCTAGTCTACTAATGTATGATTGTGATATATTCATCATATCGGCTATTTCTTTTTGTGTTTTTTCTTCAATACCAAAAAGTCCATAACGCATACCCATAATTGCACGGTCTCTAGTATCTAAATTTAGATACAAATCGTGTAGTATATCATTTTCTACATTGGTTTCCATTTCCTTATACATAAGCTCACCATCAGTCCCTAATATATCACTAAGTACTAATTGATTGCCTTCCCAATCCACATTTAGTGGTTCATCTAAGCTTATTTCGCCTTTTCTTCTTACCGATTTACGCAAAAACATTAATATTTCGTTTTCAATACATTTTGATGCATAGGTAGCCAACTTTATTTTTTTATCCGAATTATAACTTTTTACTGCCTTAATTAGCCCTACACTTCCTACCGATATTAATTCGTCTAATTCGATACCAGTATTATCAAATCGCTTAGCTATGTAAACGACCAACCTTAAATTTCTTTCTATAAGCAAATTTCTTGCTTCCAAATCACCAGTATCAAGTTTAGCAATTGCGATCGCCTCTTCTTCCCTATCTAAAGGCGTCGGCAAACTTACTATGTAGTTTACTGATTTTTCGTTTTTGAAAAACTTTTTTAAAAAATTAATTACTTTTGACAATATTTTTTTCATTTATTTACCTCATTGTGTTATGTAGAATTATTTTATATTTGTTTGAATTTAATGTACTGCCTATAGCAGTAGCTCTGTATATTTTATTCGTTCCGTCCTCTAAATATATCTTTATTAATACTTTTGTACCGAAAAATTTTTTTGTACCTGCAATTGTAGAAATTATAACCTGCTCAGTATTTTTTGACTTGAGTTTATTATATAGTATCTCATCAACAATAACTACCCCTTCTCCATTTTTAGTGCAAACCATATTACCTGTATCATAATAACCTATAGTCTGACAACAATAGCCATTTCCGTTTACCATTTCTACCTTATGCAAATTAATATTATATTTTGTTGTCTTTATTAAAGATTTTTTCAAATAAACAACATCAATAGTAAGTAAAACTAATATTGCACTTACAAATATAGGTAATTTACCATAATAATATAAAAAATTTGTAGTTGGTTTGGCTAATATTAGTAAAATAAGAATTACACTTCCTATGCAAGCACAATTTAGTACCACATACAAAAATAAATAACTTAAATAATCTTTTATATGTCGAAATTGTAAGAACAAAAATATGATTATTGGTTTTACGGCGATATAAACAATAAGCCAATAACCTTGTTTATATAAGCAAAAAATGTAAATAATCGCTAAAAAAATCCCGCACATAGCTAATAAAATATAATTAATTTTTTTATTAAGGACAATACAAACTAAATACAGTAATAGTATTTCTAGTCCGAAATTATTCAAAAACAAATCTTCTACAAAAATTGTCATATTTTTTACATAAAAAAAGCAAGAAAAATCATTTCTTGCTCTTTTGTACTCCATATAATTTAATTTATTTTTTTAATTTTTACGCAAATTTTTTATCCTTTGCAAAAAGCCTGGTACTTGATTATCATTTATTTCTTTTTGTTGTACTTCATTTTCATTATAATGATTATTTTCTGTTTGAATCATTGAATTTTTAGGCTCAAAATCAGGAATTTTGTCGTCTTCTTCATTATCAACTGAGAATGGATTATTTTCTTTATTATTTGTTTCAATAATCGGCATCTTCTTTTTAGGGGCTGCATTTGGTTTTTGACTCTCATTAAAACCTGTAGCAATAATCGTAATTTTTACTTCATCTTTTAATTCGCTATCAAAGCCTATTCCCGAAATTATGTTTGCATCAGGACTAGTTACATCGGTAATCATATTTAATGCATCTTGAACTTCTAACGCACCTACATTTAAGTCAGCAATTACACTAACAATAATTTGTGTAGCTCCTTCTATAGTAGAATCAATAAGATAAGGCACTGTAGCTTTTTGTAACGCACGCATAACTCTATTTTCGCCTTTTGCCTCTCCAATTCCTATATGCGCTGTACCCATATTTTTAATTACTGTTTCAATATCAGCAAAATCCAAATTAATTTGTGAAGGTCTAATAACTATTTCTGTAATTCCGATTATACTTCTATGCAATACATCATCAGCAAGCTTAAATACTTCCACTAAAGGTGTATTTGGTTTTGCCAATTTGCAAGCTTTTTCATTAGGTACTACAACAATTACATCTACATATTCTCGTAATTTTTCTATCCCAAGTTCTGCAATTGCCATTTTTTTGGTACCTTCGTATAAAAATGGTTTGGTAACTACCGCTATTGTCAAAATATTAAGTTCTCTAGCTATTTTTGCAACGACAGGCGCACCACCTGTACCTGTACCTCCGCCCATACCAGCGGTAATAAATAATAAATTAGCACCTTGAATAGCTTTTTTAATTACTTTTTCACTTTCTTCAGCGGCATTCTCGCCAACTTCTGGTTTAGAACCGGCACCCAATCCGCTTGTAAGTATTTTTCCTAACTGAATTCTTTTTACATCGCCATTTATAATACTATTAAGTGCCATCATATCAGTATTTGCTGCTATGTATTCTACTCCATCATAAATGTTAGCTTTTACTAAACGATTAATTGCATTGCAACCACCACCGCCAACACCAAAAATTTTAATGTTAACTATGCTACCACTGCTATCTTGTTCTTCTTCAAAATCTGTTGTATCTTCTTTTTTATTGTTTGATACATCATTTACATTTGTGAAGCTATAAAATTCATTATCAATAGCCATTTTTTATCCTCCTAAAAAATATTGACATTTTACCTTGTAGGCTATTTTGAGTCAACCGTTGACTTTCTTTTTCTATTACTCCAACTAATGGATAGTCGGATTGAGTATTGAATTCTAGCAAATTAGGATTTATAGTAATTGCCATTGTAGAATCCATACTTGCCGATAAAATTTCTGCCACACCTTTAATTTGACAAATATCGTGACCGGTAAGATAAATAGGTATATTATTATTTTCTTCCTTAAAATATTCAGCACTTAGCTTAGCTATTTGACCAAATATATATTCTAAAGTTTGAATAACACGATCATTTACTTCTTTCATACTAAACTTGTATACATTATTTTTATAATTAAGTACATATTGATTTGCTTCGTGACAAATAACATTAAGATTAAGTTTTTTTGATAATTTTGTCGCTACTTCTTCATTTACTTGCAATAAATCCTGAATTACTCTAATAATATGTAAAGCACCCCAATTTATATTTTTTGATGATAATATAGCTTTGCCACTTACTAAAGAAACAGATGAATATTCTTCTCTAACTGTTACTAAACATCTTAATTTTGATGTTAATTTCAAACTTTCATCAAGCAAATAAGCAATTGCTGAATTTTCACATACATAAACGAATTTTTTATTTACATTCTTAGCTACATTGTCATAAAACTCTTTAATCTTTGTATCCAAACTTATTGTAGCCACTTGTCCATAAAGCCTTTCACAAGATTGTCCAATAGGATTTTCTAATACAGGGTCATTTATTGTTTTGAACTTTACAGGCACACAATCTATAATTGTATGACCGGAAATTACTTTTCTACATTTTGAACATAATAAATTTATATCAATTTGACTTACAAGATTGCCACTTACTGCCACATCACAATCTTCGACAACTCCACCAAAAAATATCTGTGGTAAAATAATAAAAATTTTCTTAACACTAATTGATATGCTTTGTTGCATATTATAAATCATATTTTGTATAGTTGAAAAAAGTTGATCTGGTTTTACCAACATTCCCTTTACTATGCCATCGTATTTTTCTACTTTAGTATATATCGGGTAAAAATTACTTTCCCGTTTTTTCAGTTGTACCAATCTTAAAGTAGTAGAATTGACTTCTAATATTGTGATATTATCACTAAAAAGCATACACCACGCCCCATATTTTAATATATTAATTATATATTAAATAAAGGTGGTTGTCAACTGACAATTAAATAAGATAACAATTATTATAATTATTTGAAAATTAAAAAAAACTTACTTTTATAAAAAATATTTAGATATTATAAACAAAAATTTTGCCTAATCTATCAATTGGTTCCATTTTGTTATAGTTTTCATAAATATGACAAATTTGTAGCTTGATATCATTTTGTATATTAATTTCCCACTTAGCATCATATTGCGAAAGTTGTACCATCATTTTGCTTCCATTAAAATAAATCCTACTTATCATGACATTAACGGCTTCAGTTTTTACACCTAAATTTATTAAATCATTTGTAAATTCTCTTATAGCCCTACATTCTTTTGTATCAAATGTGCTTTGTATAGAATAACCGCTAACTTTAATTAAATCAGGAAAATCTTCTAATTGGCATTCATCTGTTCTTTGGAAATCTTTATCTGTAGCAATAAAACCTTGATAATTATCATTGTTAATTTCCAAAACGAACATTGGCGTTCTCTCATTTATTTTTATAAGCACTTTATTAGGGAATTTTCGTTCTACAGTTACTTTTAGTGCGTTTTTATATTGATTATTTATTTTTTCAACAACTTTATCTTCGTTTAGACTAAAAATATTTTTATCGTGTTCTACGCCTGCTAAATTAATAATTTCAGAATCAGTTGCAATATCAGTATCATTTTCAAATACAACATCAACAGATCGGATAGTAAAAACTTGTCCGAATGTAAAAATTATTGCAAGAACTACTACCGCTATAATAATCGCTACATATTTCTTTTTCATAGTCTTTTTATATCTGCTCCTAATTTTCGTAAAACTTCTTCTAATTGCTCATAACCTCTATCTATATGATAAATGTCATTAATTACTGTTGTTCCCTTAGCATTCAAACCAGCTAGTACCAAACTTGCTCCACCTCTTAAATCTTGTGCATATACTTCAGCACCATTAAGTCTTTCTACACCCTTTATTACTGCAGTTCTTTCGGTTATTGTAATATCAGCACCCATTTTTTTTAGTTCCGCTACGTGACGAAAACGGTTCTCAAAAACATTCTCAGTAAGTATACAAATTCCTTTTGATACTGTCTGTAAAGCCATAATTGGTGATTGCAAATCAGTAGGAAAACCTGGATAGGGTTGCGTCTTAATATTCTCTATAGCAAATATTGTTGGCTTTGCCTTTATATGTATAATATCATTTTTTTGTGTAATAAAGCAAGAAGTTTTACGCATTTTGCTAAATAAAGAATTATTGTGGTCTACACCAGCACCCTCTAGCCATAATTCTCCACCCGTAATGACGGCAGCAATAGCCAATGTCCCAGTAACTATTCTATCCGACATTGCACTAAAGGCAGTACCTTTTAATCGCCTACCGCCTTCAATCATAATAATTGATGTACCTGCCCCTCGTACTTTTCCACCCATTTTATTGATAAAATTCTGTAAATCAACAATTTCAGGCTCACAAGCTGCATTCCTAATTATGGTAATCCCTTTAGGTCTAGTAGCTACAAGCATAAGATTTTCAGTAGCCCCTACACTCGGATAATCAAGGCATACCTCGCCACTCGTCATATTCTTTGCATCACAAAAAATAGAGCCTGAATCTTCTATTATTTCTACATTTAATTCACGAAGTCCTTTTATATGTATATCAATAGGTCGCATTCCTATATCACAACCGCCCGGATAAGCAACTTTAGCACAACCCTGCCGTGCAAGTATCGACCCAAGCAAAAAAATAGAACTTCTAAGTTCTTTTGCTAATATGCTATGTATTTCACAAGTAGTTAACTTGTCTGCATTAATAATTAAATGGTCTTCATTTTGTTTTACTGATGCACCAAGTGCTTCCAAAATTCTCACCATATTATTTACATCTTTAAGATTGGGGACATTATTAATAACGACCTCTTCTTCAGTCAATATTGCACCTGCAAGAAGTGGCAATACCGAATTCTTTGCTCCTTGGATTTTTACTTTCCCATAAAGTTCATTTCCACCATTTATCACAAATTTCGCCATGAATATGTAACCCCCTAAATTAATAAAAACAAAAATTGTACTTTACTATATCTTATGGTTTTATATCCTTTTTGGTGACCGAGCAATATTCATAAGCAAACCCGATACAAACATAAATACAACTAAAGATGTTCCACCCGCACTCACATACGGCAAAGGAACACCGGTAGGAGGTATAGCACCAGATACAACCGCTATATTAATTATGCTTTGCAGGGCAATTATAGAAGTTATTCCTGTCGCTAATAAAGTATGATATCTATCCGTTGCCTTTATAGCAACATTAATACCACTAAAAATTAATATCATAAAAACAATAATTACAGCTATTGCACCGACCAAACCTAATTCTTCTCCAATTACACTAAAAATAAAGTCACTTTCCGCAAAAGGTAAGAATAGATATTTTTGTCTACTTGCAAACAATCCTACTCCAAATAAACCACCACCGCCTAAAGCATAATATGACTGTATTAATTGGTAACCTTCAGCTTTCGGATTTTTCCACGGGTCTATAAATGCAAAAATTCGTTTTATTCTATATGGTTCTAAAATAATTAGTATAGGTATCAGTACTGCTAATGCAACCAACATAATTATAAACAATTTTTTTTGACTTCCCGCAATATATAACATAATTATCATAGCCATTCCAACACAAATTGTTATACTCATATTTGGCTCTAAAATAATTAATCCGCAAATAATTAATCCACTTAGGATAGGGATAATCATCTTTTTGAAAGTTGTAGGAGGGTTTTCCGCTAAATATCCAGCCAAAAAAATCATCAGCCCAAATTTTGAAATTTCACTAGGTTGGAATGTAACTATTCCTAAATTTATCCATCTTGTTGCACCAAAACTTTCCATTCCTAAGCTAGGTATAAACACTATTGCTAATAAAACTACAGATATTATAAATATTATCCATTTCGCCTTTAATAACAAATTCAAATTTATTTTTGCCCCGACAACTAGCACAACTATCCCAAAAATTAGTGCAACTGCTTGTTTTTTTACATAGAAAAGACTATCGCCGTAATGCAGTTTTGCCGAATAACTGCTTGCCGAATATATCATCAAAACTCCCAATAATGCAAGTATTAATGTGCATATTACTAAATTATAATGATATTTATATCGTAATTTCATAAATAATCTTCTTAAAAGCATCACCTCTTTCGGCATAATTTCTATAGCTGTCAAAGCTGGCACAACCTGGTGAGAAAAGTATATTTCTTATTGGTTGCTCATTAAGATAGTCAATAGCATTTTTTAGATTATCAACTAATTTAACATTACAAAAACCCATCTTTAAGGCTGATTGATATATTTTTTCCCCATTTCCACCGCAAACAGCTACTGCTTTTACTTTTCCATCAATATTTTCAAAGAATTCGCAAAAATCCTCTTTTTTATCACTACCGCCCATAATTAAGCCAACACTACCTTCCATACTTTGTATTGCATTTGTACAAGCGTGAATATTTGTTCCTTTACTGTCATTATAAAAATTAATATTATTAAGGGTACTTACGTATTCAATCCTATTTGGCAAAACATTATAAGATTTTATTAAATTTATTAAGTGTTCTCTTTTAGCCCCCAATAATACCCCTATATTTAAGGCAACAAGCAAATTAAATTTGTTGTGGTCACCTTTTAACTTACAATTTTTTATATGGCAAAGACTTATATCATCATACATAAAATAATGGTCTTTTATATAAATTGTTGTACTTTTTGAATGTACTGATATTTCTATTTGTTTTGCATCACTAGCAAGCCCGAATTTATGACAAACACTATCGTCTTTATTTGTATATATGTAATCGCTTGATGTTTGGTTTTTATAAATATTCGCTTTCGCATTAATATATTGCAAATAATTATCATATCTATCCAAATGGTCAGGTGCTAAATTCATAACAACTGCAATAAAAGGTTTGAATTCATCAATATATTCTAATTGAAAACTACTAGTTTCTACTATTGCATAATCCAAATCTTGCCCGTCAATTACGACTTGAGTTATAGGATAACCAATATTCCCCATAGCCTTAACTTTGTAGCCTAAGCTACTTAATAGTTTAGTTATCATAGTTACTGCTGTTGTCTTGCCATTAGTGCCCGTAACTGCAATTATTGGGCAATTAATATACCAGCTTCCCACTTCTATTTCACTAACTATTTTTATATTTAATGATTTTGCCCTAACGATAACTTTATGTTCATTCGGAATAGCCGGACTAATGACGATTAGGTCAATTTTTTCTATGTAGCTTTCCCAACTCTCTGTGATATTGTTAAAATTTTCAACAAAAATCGAAGGATTATCGTCATAACAAAAAATATTAGCTCCCTTTTCTTTTAACAAGAAACCTACACTAATACCGCTGGCTTTTACGCCCATAATTAAAATGTTTTTGTTGTTTACTTCCATCATATGCACCTCTCAATAAATTAATATAGCTACCAATCCCATAATTGCTGTTATTATGCTATAAAAAGCAACTATTTTGCTTTCTTTATAGCCTTTCATTTCTAAATGATGATGATAAGGTGACATTAAAAATACCCTTTGCTTGGTTCTCTTAAAATGTAACACCTGTATTATTACTGATATGCTGCTTACCACGAACATTATACCAACTATTAAAATAATTAATGGATTTTTTGTAAAAATTGCTACAGACACGCAAGCTCCACCAAGTGCCAAAGACCCGGTATCGCCCATAAATACGCTTGCTTGACAAGAATTGTGCCATAAAAAACCAATTATACCGCCTATTAATGCTGCCATAAAAATTAATAGGTTATTTAATTCTTGAGCATAAAATGTATTACCCAAATTTACATTACTATTATAAGTTATAAAAGTAATTACAAAAAAAGTTGCCAAATAAATGGCCGTTGTACTACCAGCTAAACCATCAAGCCCATCAGTTAAATTCACAGAATTAGTGGTTGCTATAAAAATGAATATACAAAATGGGATAAACCACCAATTAAGTTGCAAAGTTGTATTAATTAATGGAATATTTATAGCACTACCAATATACATATTTTTATATGCAAAAATACTAGCAAGTATTGCTATCGCCAATTGGGATACTATTTTTTGATATACCTTTAATCCCAAATTTCTTTTCAAAACTATTTTAATAAAATCATCTAAAAATCCGATTATTCCATAACTAAGCATTATTACTAATGCAACAAGAGCCAATTTGTATTGTCCTGACCACATTACAAAACTAGCAATTATTGTACTAATAATAAAAATTAAACCGCCCATAGTTGGGATACCCTCTTTTTGTTTATGCTGGGTCACATAGAACAAAATTGTCTGCCTTGCGTGCATTTTTTTTATAAGGTATATAACAACTGGAGCAATTAGCATTGCTATAAAAAAAGATAATAAAAGACTTAAAATCCATTTATTCAATTCTATATCTCCTAAGTGCATCGATAGTTACTTTTTTATCTGAATAAGGAATTTTTTTACCGCCTATATCTATATAAGGCTCCGTTCCTTTACCCGCAATAACAACAACATCGCCTTTATTAGCTTTTTTTATTGCGTATTGAATTGCTTTTTTTCTATCGACTATTAATATGTAATTATCACTTATCTTTTTATAACCATCTTCTATACTTTCAACAATATCAACGGGGTTTTCTGTACGGGGATTATCGCTTGTAATTACACAATAATCGCTTAGTTTTGCTGCTATTTCGCCCATTATTGGTCGTTTTGCTTTATCCCTATCTCCGCCACAGCCAAAAACTGAAATTATATCCCCTTCAGCAAATGCTTTTACACTTTCCAACAAAACTTTCAAACCATCTGGTGTATGTGCATAATCTATTATTACCAATATATCACTTCTTAAAATATTATATCGTCCATCTATTTCTTCTAAATTGTCTAAAGCTTCAATAATAGAATCTTTATCTATACCCATCATAAATGCACAAGAAACAGCCCCGAGTACATTATAAACATTATATTCACCAAGTAATGGTACATTAATTTCAAAAATATCGTCAAACGCATTAATAACATAACAACTTTTACCGTTTTTATAACAAATATCAACTGCAAATACATCACTAGGATTATTAAGTCCATAAAAAACTTTATTTATACTTTTATCATTCCTAAATTTATTTGCGTGTTCACTATCTGCATTAATAATAGCAAGTTTAGTATTATTGCTATTTATATAATTTAATTTGGTATCAGAATAATTTTGCATATTCCCAAAAAAATCCAAATGGTCTTGCGAAATATTTGTAAAAATCAGTGCATATAACTGTATTCCATACATTTTTTGCCAAAAAATGGCGTGTGCACTTACTTCCATTATGACATATTCTTCATTTCTTTTTACCGCTTCAAAAAATATTTTATGCAATTCTATCGGGTCAGGTGTCGTTAAATTTGTTTCAATTTTTTCATCTCCATAATCCACACCTAAAGTGCCTAATATTGCACATTTTTTATTTGCTTTTCTTAGAATTTGTCCCAATACACATGTTGTCGTTGTTTTGCCATTTGTGCCAACTACTCCGATAATTTTTAATTTTTTATGACTATTATTATAAAAATTAGCAGACATTGAACTCATTACTTTCCTTATTTCAGTAACTACAATGCAAGCTATTGTTGGTATAGGTACTACACTAACAATAACTTTTGCTCCATTTTCTATACATAATTTAACTTTATCTTCATTTTCTCTAAGCAAGAAAAATACACTATTTTTACAATTATTTGCATCAATACTCAAATTTTCTATGTCATAATCTAAAATTTCATTACTATATTCCATCGAACAGTCTATATTATCAATAATTTCTCTTAATTTCATTTTACACCTCTATCAAAATTACGTTTTTCGTGGTTACTTCACTTCCTTCAATTGGTACTTGACTTTTTACTATGTCTCCTTCACCACTTATTTCATAGTAAAAACCTTTTTCTTTTAGTAATTTTGTTGCTTGCTGTAAAGTCATACCTTCTAAATAAGGCATTTCAATTTTTGTTAATACTTCAACATTTTCTGTAGGCATTATTCCCTTGTACGCAAATATATTTTCAAATATTTGAGAGGCAAACGGTGCGGACACCATACTGCCATAATATACGCCTGTACTTGGTTCATCTACCTTAAAAAGTAAAATATATTCTGGGTCATTTGCTGGTGCAAAGCCTAAAAATGTAGCCACATATTTCCCTTGTGCTATTTTGCCATCTACATATTTTTGTGCTGTACCTGTTTTGCCACCAATTCGATAACCACTTACTCCTGCGTTTCTTCCACCTCCATTAGCGACTACGCTTTCTAAAATTTCTCTCATTTGACTAGAAATTTCGCTATCTATTGTGTTATCATTCACAATTGGATAATTTTGAACTATAATTTCATTTTGTATATTAGTTACCTTATCCAAAATGTATGGTTTCATTAATTTTCCACCGTTAATAACCGATGCACTTGCTGTAACTAATTCTATAGGACTTACCGCTATGGCTTGTCCAAAACCAATTCTTGCCAAATCTACATTTTTTACACTACTTACTGGTATTGTAAGTCCCTTTGTTTCGCCACTTATATCAATACCCGTAGGCGTTGTAAGCCCAAATTTATTTATCCATTCGTAAAATGTAGGTGCCCCGACCTTTAATGCAATATCCATAAACAAACAGTTGCAAGAATTTTCTACACCTTCAATAAAAGTTTCGCTACCGTGCCCTTTCGTTTTCCAACATTTTATTTTTTGTCCATCTATCATTCTATAACCAGGACAATAAAATGTATAATTTTGGTCAATTGCTTTTGTTTGCAATCCAATTGCGGTAGTCAATATTTTGAATGTAGAACCCGGTTCATATACACCATTTATTAATGTAGAATTACTCATACCAAACAAACTTGCAATATCATCTCTAGGAATATTATTTAGGTCATAACTCGGTCTTTGTGCCATTGCCAAAATCGCACCAGTTTTTGCGTTCATAACAATACAACTTGCCGATTTAGATTTATGCATTTCAAAAGCCGTATTAACTGCATTTTCCACTATTGCTTGTATACCATAATCTAAGGTAAGATATACGTTATTCCCTTTTTGTCCGCTTATATATTTAGTTACATTATTATCCAATTCTCTACCGACAAGGTCAGTTTGTGTAAGTACATATCCGTCAATACCCTTAAGATAATTGTTGTAATATGACTCTACACCAGATTGACCCATTCCATCAACATTGCAAAATCCTAATACTTGAGTCATAAAATCACCGTAAGGATAAACTCTATTAATGTTTTGAGAAAAATAAACACCGCTAATATCACTACTAACTAGTTGATTCATTTGCGATTTATCAACCTTTTTAGCTACTGTTATTTCACTTATTTTCGTGTTCATTTTTTCAAAAAGATTATCACTGTCAATGCCAAGTACACTACCCAATACTTTTGCTGTATATTCTTTTTCTCGAACAGCCACAGGTCTTACATAAACTGTATATAATGTAGTAGTATCGGCTAAGATTGAGCCATTAACATCATAAATGTCCCCTCTTTCTCCTGTAATGGGAACATCTCTTGTCCACTGGTCTAGTGCTTTTGTCTGCAAACTACTTGCATTCATTATTTGCACTACTGTCAATTTGCCTATTACTGCCACAAATAAAAAGGCTATTAGCAAACCTACTGCTAACAACCTTTTCTTTTGTATAAATCGTGAAAATTTAATTTTATTTACCTCGTATGTTTATTTATTAATATCATCACACATACGGTCAAACCAATTCGAATCGTTTTCATCATCGTC
>JBAXZI010000049.1:0-13613 GCA_041670385.1 Clostridia bacterium
GAAAACTTGAAAAATGAATATGAACTAGCATTAGACGAAAATAAAAAAGTGGATTTTTGCAATGAGAAAATAATTAATTCCAACAAAGCTAAAGAAATAATTTCTTTTATTGATGTTTACAAAACCGCAACAAGCGAAAATGAAAAATTAGATAGTGAAGTAAATGAATTTACTTCAAAGCTTGATAATATTCAAGAAGAAATTGACACCAATGAAAAATTGGTTTTAGAACTTGATAATAAAAATAATTATCACAATGATAAAAATACCGAATTGCAATCACAATTGCTTAATTATGTTATTAGCGATGTAGAACCTACTAGACCTGATGGCGATTTTAACAAAAAATTGGATAATTATTATGCCAAATGCACAGTAAAAATAGATGAATATAATGCTACTAAAACTGCAAAAATGGACGAGTATAATGATTTATTATTTCAGATAGAAACTGAAAAAACAGAACTTAACAGAGTAAAAATGGATTATACTAAAAAAAGAGATATCCGTAATTCTGTACTTCTAGATGTATTTATTAAAGATAAGAAAGAAATGCAACAAATAATTAGTGAATCAGTTACTGATTACAAAACTAAATTGGACAATTTAAGACCAATAATAATTGATAACAAATCTATTATTGCTGATGCACAAAAAAAGAAAATTGAATATGATAAAGAAGGTATTGATATGCTTTATGCAAAACTTAACAATACCGAAATGTACAAACAAACTTTGTATAGAAACCAAATTCTTATTGGTAATATTCAATCTGAAATTACAGCTATAGACAATAAAATTTATGAAAATGAGAACGCAAAAAGAGAATATTGCGAAGATAAAGATGCCCTACTAAATGCCAAAAAAACTTTAGTCGGTTTTATGGACAGACTGAACGACAAAATAGACACTTTAGACCAAAAAATATTAAGCACTCAAACCAAAAAAAGATATATTGATGACCTAAATTCTTTAGAATATGGCGAAAAATGCCCTGTTTGTAATAATAAGGTTATGGACAAAATTGATTGTACAAAAGCTATTATTAAAACAGAAAAAGCACTTAATCAGTTACTAACTGAAAAACAAGCTGCTATTGCTATACAAAAAGATTATGTAGCACAACTCGAAAAAATCAATATTAGACTTGGTACATTAACGACGCGTGAAAACGATAGCAAAACATATATAGGAAGTTTAATTAGTACCAAACAAGCAAAAATTGAGTTAATCAAAAGACTATTACAATCAGTAGAAGTAAATGATAATTTGTCTTTAAGCAAAAAACTAACAGATACTATAAAGTTATCTGCTTTCTACTCACAACAAATAGCTGAATATAACAATATTATGTCTTTAGTTAAGATTGGCGAATGTAATATAACTACTTCTACTAATCAAATACAACTTATTGAAGAAACTTTGCTTCCAAAAGCTCAATGCACTTTGGAAAAACTTAATGAAGATATAACAAATGCAACTTTAGAATTTGAAAAATTAGGGGCAGTTATTGGTATCGAGAATGTCAATGAACAAGCTGATAAGTTAGATAAAAAAGAAGCTGATGAAGATGGCGTATATATTAGACTAGACCAACTAACAATTAGAAAACAAGAAATAGAAAATCAAATAAGCCAAATTAATGCAAAAATTTGCTCTTTAGTTAATCGTGACAATACTATTATTGTTGTTAAGAATGATAAAGAATTAACATATCCAGAATTGGTATTATCTATTATTAAAGATAAATTTGATGAAATTACAGACCAAATTGTAAAAAATAATGAAGAACAACAAATTATACAAAATCAAGTTGCTACGACTAAAGATTTAATAGAAAATAAGAAAAAAGAATTTGATGAAATTTATAATCAAGTTGCTGAAAAAATAGAAATTGCCGAAAAGAATAAAGAACTTATTAGTAATAATAAAGAATATTCTAGCATTAGTGAAAAAGAAATTAAACAAATAACAAAAGAGATATTAAGCGATGAAAATTTTGCTGGCTTAGAAGTAAAAATAAATGAAATAACAAGCAATATAAGTAGTTTTGAAAATAAAATTGCTAAAACAAAACTTGATTTAGAAAAAAATCAAGATTATATTAACAAAGAAGCCGAATTACTATTAGCAAAGAAAGAAATACAAAAAAATATTGAAGATAATCAAAAAATATTAATTAATTTGTATGATAAAATATTCCTTGCTGATTTTGTTAAAAATGAAATTGCTAATCAAAATACTGCACTAAAAAATTATACTAAAATAAGTGATAAATTAGAAATTCTTAGCACAAAAAATAAAGATAAACTTATTTCTTTGGCTAGTGACACTCTTTTTGTTATAACCGCTGGACAATTTAGCTTCAAAATTCAAGAAGATAAAGCTGGAATTATCAACAATAATAAAGGTGGTCGTTTTGTTAAGGAAATTGACATCTCTCTTGAAACACTAGGTAAATTTGCTATAAAACATTCACTATTTAGCTTGCTTAGCGAAGTAAAGAATGTAAACACTATACAATTTGCCGTTATTAATACAAATAATTTAGACGAAAAAGTATCTGAAAAATTATTAAGTTTTGTAAACAATAATGATATTGCCTTACTAAAAATAAATTAAAAATGACTACAAAAGAAAACAATGTGCATAAGGGGCATAGACAAAGAATAAAAAATTTGGTATCGACTAAAGGTTTTACTGATATGCACGATTATCAAATTTTGGAATTTGTTCTTTTCTTTGCTATTCCTTATAAGGACACCAATGAAATTGCACATTTGCTTATCGAAAAATTTGGTAGCCTAGATAAAGTTATGGATGCGGACATTAATGACCTAATAACCATCAAAGATATGACAGAAAATGCTTGCATTTTAATAAATTCTTTGCCAAAATTATTAGTTGAATATGAAAAGAGCAAAAACATTCCAAAAACAATTCTTAATATAAATAATATCTTACCTTATTTGCGTTCTATATTACGCCTTAAGCCTTATGAATGCCTATACCTTATTTCTCTTGACGGCAAGAATGCGATAATAAGCACCGATCAAATAACAACAGGCAACAATACATTGTCGGTAGCAACAAAAGACATTATTAAGCTTGCTTTGTTCCACAAGGCACACGCTGTCATCCTTTGCCACAATCACCCGTCAGGGAATGCTATGCCTTCTTATTCGGATATTGAATGTACTAGCATATTACATCAAACTCTAACTTCCCTTGATATCAAACTTATTGACCACATAATTATAAGCGATAAAGAAACATACAGTTTTTATCTAAAAGATAAATTAAGAGAACAAGAGAATAATGTGAACAGATTTGATGTAAAACTTGATAAAACTTTTCTCTCTTAAAATTTTCATTGTTATTTTATTAACTTCTATAATTTCACAAATTTTCACAAATAAAACAAAAACATAATTAAATGCACTAGTTATTGCCTAGTAAATAGTACATTCGACAATTTTGTACAAAATTATTTATTAAAATTGTACAAAAATACTTTACATAGATTTGTTAAGATGATAATATAATTGTAGATATCACAATTTTGTACAAAATTCTCAAAAAAAAAAAATGATAAGGAGTAATTATGAGTAAATATAATACTATTTTTTGTGATGGAAATTGTTCACTAGCAATTACAGCACACAAATTTTTCAATGAAGATGAGTCAATCAGACTCGAAACTTGTAGCAATTATATGGATTTTACAAAAATCTATACAACCAACAACATTGATATTGCAGTAGTTGATATCGAGTTCGACCGCGCTAAAGATATAATTAGGGGAATTAGCGCTCCAACTCAGTTAATATTGACATCTAGCAAGATGCGTGAAGAATTCCCTAGTTACCTCAGCGAATATAGTTTTGCATATTGTTTCTTTAAACCATATTCATTTGTTGAGTTAAGGGAAAAAATCAACAATCTAATGCTGCCTAGCTCAAATATTAAAGTCAATCGTCATTATAATATTGATGAAAAACTAAGTAATATTTTTATCCGCGCCGGTATTCCTCCTCACATTAAAGGTTATCAATTTTTACGTGAGGCAGTAAAATTATCTATCGACGAACCTGATATGATAAATTCTATTACTAAAAAATTATATCCTACTGTTGCAAAACATTTTGATACAAGTGCAAGCAAAGTAGAAAGGGCAATTAGGCACGCAATTGAAGTAGCGTGGAGTCGTGGCAAAATCGAAAACATTAATGCAATTTTTGGAATTAAGATTTATGCCAAAGGGGAAAAACCTACTAACGGTGAATTAATCGCATTAGTTGCTGATAAATTAATAATCGAAAGCAATAACAACTAAAATTATATTCTTTATATTTTTTTAAATTCTTCGTAAATTTTACAAATTAGACTTAAAAAATCCCACTCTTCCAAGTGGGATTTTTTATTTCATATTAAAAGTTTTTTTATCAACTTACTTCACTTTCTTTTTCTTCAACAGTATCGGTTTCATCTTGCGAAATTTCATTTATTATATCCTCGCCTTTTTGTTTAACAATATTTGTTGTTATTGCACTAACAGGACATTGTTCAACAACTTTATTAAGCAATTCTACATTAATTATAAAATCGTGTTCTTTAACTTCTGCTTTTTTATTATTTATTCCAAATAATTCTGGATAATTTTTAGCACATAGCGAGCAACCCATACAAGCGTCACGGTTTATACTGACATCACATTTATTTTCTTCTTCTTTTTCTTCTGGTAAATCCTTATCCTTAATAATTTTAGATGCTATCCAAGAAAATATTATTATAGCAACCATTGTTAATGCCCATCGAATAGCCATAAATTTTACTCCTAAGAATTTTACTTCGTTAATAAGCATCGGAACCTTTATTACAGCCCAAGAACTCAATATTATAATAATATTCTTAACTGATGCACCTTTCTTATGTAACATTACACAAAATGGGAATGCTGCGTAAATAGGACCTGCTGAAATACCGCCTAATATAAAAGCAAAAATAGTTCCCTTAATTTTAGATTCTTTACCTAACGATTTCATTATCGTTTTCTTCGGCACCCAAGTATCCAAAAGAGCAGTTAAAACAAATATTACTGGCATAATCATAAGCATTTCTTTCAAATAATAAACACTGTTTTTTACAGATGTTACGCCCATAGGTGGTTTTACTATAAACATAACCACATAAGATATCAATACTATAATAAAAAATATATTGTTTTTGATTACATTAAGAATCTTACTTTTTTCATCTTTTTTTACATTTATCATATTATTACTCCCATTACAAGTGCTATGATTATTGCGAATACAAAACTTAATATATTACGCACTACAGCGAACTTTGCACCAAATTCTTTTCTTTCTAGCGGGAATGTCACAACTCCGACCATAGTTAGTGTAGTTAGGAAAGCTACCGAAGGAACTACCCCTACCCCCGCATCAACTAACGTTCCTACAAGAGGAAATGCTATAAAAGCAGGTATTAGAGTTATTGTCCCGAATGCAGCCGCAACTACTGTTGCTAATAATTTATTTTGTTCTTCCACAAACCCGGCTATACTTTGTGGTGGAAGAATGGCAAGCACTAAGCCAATAAGCAAAATAATAGAAAGTATGCTAAGTAGCATTCCCTTTCCCATTCCAAATGCCATTTTTAGTGCTCTTTTGGTTTTACTCTTATCTTTTACAACCGAAAAAATAAGAAAACCGCCTGTTCCTGCCCACATTGCCATTGTAAATATGTCCATTAAAAAATCTCCTTTCTTATAAAGTTTATTTTATTATATATTGCTAATCTAAAATTTGATAGACACTTATGTTTCTTTTCTGTATAATAAAATATATAATTAAGGAGCAACTTATGACCAAATTAGAAATATTACTGGAAATCAATATATTCAAAGATATTAGCAAAGAATACTATGAAGCAATGATATCAGGAACAAACTTAAAAAAATATCACAAAGGGGCAAGTGTTTATAATGAAACCGAAGAATGCAAAAATTTAGATATTATTATATCTGGTAGCTTAATTTCTCACGCACTTTCTGAAAAAGGCGAACAAATGGCAATGTTTGTATTCAAAAAAAATAGTATCATTGGCGCAAATTTATTATTTTCGACGAAAAATGAATATCCATATAATATATATGCTTTATCCGATTGTGAAGTTTTGCACATAAATAAAGAAACAATCGATACTTTATTACACGATTATTATTTTGTTAAAAATTTTATTGTATCCCTTTCTCAAAATTCGCAAGGTCTGAATGAAAAAATTGCTATGTTCTCTAAAAAATCTTTAAGAGATAATCTTAAAAAATATTTAGAAAAACAAGCATTACTTCAAAATAGCAATACAATACTTTTACCCATCACAAAAAAAGAACTTGCCGATTTATTATGCGTGAGAAGACCGTCATTATTTCGAGAAATAAAAACTATGCAAGAAGAAGAACTTATAAGAGTAGACAATAAAAGCATAACAATATTATATTTGAATTAGATTTATCCATAAAAAATCACCCTATAATAGGGTGATTACAATTTTATATACAATTTATTTTTATTTGCTTAAATTCTATAAATCAAAAATCTTGTTACAAACACTTTCGGCAAACTGCTTTTCGTGTGTAACCAAAATAATTGCACATTTAAAGGACTGAAGTGCTTTAGCCAAACTTTCTTTAGCTACTATATCTAAATGGTTGGTTGGTTCATCTAATACTAGTAAATTACATTCATTTTGCATTAATGCACAAAGTTTCACCTTTACTTGTTCACCACCGCTTAAATTTGATATTGGCTTAATTGCAAGGTCATTTTTTATACCAACTCTACCTAATTGCGTCCTTATTTCTTTTGCATTCATTCGTGGATAACAATCAGAAATATATGCCGATGCTGTTAATTCATTATTTGAAAATTCTAAGTCTTGCTCCAAATAAAGAATCCTACTATTAACTGAAAATTTATAAGAACCACCCAAACTAGGAATTTTCCCCATTAAAGTTTTTAATAGCGTACTTTTGCCAATTCCATTTGTTCCTCTAATCCAAATTTTTGTTTCACTATCCATATGAAAATTAATTTCTGGTAAAAGGGGTTGGTCATATCCGATAATTAGCTTTTTAACAATAAGAAAATCCTTTGTATGCATTTCTATCGCTGGGAAATTAAAGGTAGACGGATAAATTGTACTAGGTTTGTCTATTATTTCTATCTTATCAAGCATTTTTTTCCTAGAATTTGCCATTCCTGCAGTTGCTGCTCTTGCCTTATTCTTCGCAATATATGTTTCCATTTTTTTTATGTGTTGTTGTTGCTTTTTGAAATTTTCGATATGTTGCTTTTCATTCATTGCACTAACAACTAAAAATTGTTGGTAATTACCCGAATATTTCTTTATCTGATTTCCTTCTACACTTACTATGTTTCTACTAACTTTATCTAAAAACTCCGTATCGTGCGAAATTACTAATACCGTACCTTTATATTTATTTAGGTATTCGGTAAGCCAAGTAATATGTTCTATATCTAAATAGTTGGTAGGTTCATCAAGTAAAATAATATCAAAATCCGATAGTAACAAACTAGCTAGCATTACTTTTGTTCTTTGTCCACCGCTCAAATTATCTATCAAGGTATCGTAACCAATAACACCAATACCTAGTCCGTTAGCTACTTTTTTGATTTCCGCATCTATATTGTAAAAATTTTGTTTTGTAAGCTCTTCTATCATAGTACTAGAACGGTTTATCATCGTTTCTAGTTTGTCCATATCCACTTCTGTTTCCATTTCTTTATATATAGCTTCTAACCTATCATTTAAGTCGAATAACTCCTTAAAAGAGATTTGCAAATATTCCATTATTGTTAGCGACCTATCAATATCCGAATGCTGGTCAAGATAACCCCATTTTATGCCTTTAAGCCATCTTACTTCGCCCTCATCTTGTATTAATTTGCCACAAATGATATTCATAAAAGTACTTTTACCTGCTCCATTTAGACCGACAATACCCGTATGTTCACCGTTATTTATCGAAAGAGAGGCATCTTGAAAAAGAATTTTACCGTCAAATGTATGTGTTAAGTTGTTTATTGTTAATATACTCATTTAATTTTTTTTATCCATTGTCCACTTTATTTTTATTAATTATAACATAATATATACAATTTGCCAAACCTTGCGTAACAATATTTTTATAAATTTACTTGCAAAATAGCCATACCCTATTTCTAAGTATGGCTATTTTTACTTTTTACATAAAAATTATTAAATTTATTTACTTTTTATATTTTTATTTTCCTTGCTTTGCTCAATATTTGCATAGGATAATTGTTTGAATATTTGATTTGTCCCTGTTGCGGAAAGTCCACTTGCTCCACCTATTACTATAGCAACAAAAATATTCTCTGTCCCAAAAAGTTGTGGTGCTAAATAAAAGCCAATAATGCCAAGTACTGCACCAAATCCTGCAGACACCAATGGAATATATCTCTTGAATTTTTCATTTCCCTTAATCGTATATTTTATAAGATTTATTACCCAATATACTATTGTTGCAATAATCGGTACACTAATAATTTGTACATTTTCCATTATTAATAATTCTCCTAATTTATATATATTACTAAAATATATTCTTAGAAATTATTATTTATAACAAATATATATAAAAATAACTACTTCCAATTATTGAAAGTAGTTATTTATATTATTATTCTTTTATTAACAATTTTACAAATCGCTTTCTGCTAAGTCTTGTCTACTAAACATAACTTCTAGGTTCCCATTTCTACATCTTAGGTTGTCCATAAGTGCCTTTTCTTGTTTTTCATCTTTTAGTGTTAGCTTATAATGAAGTTTTATCATACTGCCCATATTTACAGTTTTAACAGAAATCAATGTAACCTTATCTGTATATGTTGCAAACAAATCATCAAAAATTGTGGTGTAATCTAAATCCTCTGCTATGGTTATTTTCAATACTTTTTCTTTTCCATTTAGTGGTCTTTCACCAAATTTTGTTATTGTAAATACAATTACCATTGCACCCATTATTACTGAAAAGATTACTGCATAAGCAAGGTAACCCATACCAAATGCCAAACCTGTTGCCATTGCTATAAAGATACCACATATTTCTTTTGCTGTGCCCGGTGCCGAACGGAATCGAACTAAGCTGAACGCACCTGCTACTGCAATACCTGTACCTATATTTCCATTTACCATTGTTATAATTAATGATACAACAGCAGGAATCATAGCTAGTGTTATTATAAAACTTTTTGTATATGAGCTTTTGTAAGAACTCATAAGAGCGAATGCTATTCCTGTTATTAATGCAACTAGCAAACACAAAAAGAAATTGCCTGATGTCATTGTACTTGTAGTAGTACTATCGAATATCGAATTAAAGAAATTATCCAACTTTTTTTACCTCCATATTTTTATTATTAAGAACTATTTTGTATGCTGTGCCATATTTTGAAAATGATGTTTTATAAATAAGATTTTCACTTAATAAACGAGCTAACCATAATGGCATTGCTGTACCTGTTTTTATTTCCATTAGATATAGATTTTCATCTAAAATGCTCTTTCCATAAAATCCTTTATCTAATTCCAAATCATAATCTCTAAATTTGATATTTGTATCAAATGTTATACGCAAATCCTCAATTTCAGTAGAGTAGTAAGCTATTCTATTATATATAAGCAACATTGATGGAACTAACTTGTTATAGTAGGACTTAAAATAATCTATTTCTACTCCTATTTGAGATGGTTTTTCCAATTGATTATTGTTCATATAGCTTTTAGCTTCATTATTTGTCAATTTAATACGCCTTTTGAAGACTATATTATTGTATTTTTTCTTCAACTCTACAAACACCTGACTATCATCTTTTGCAAGTCCATAACTTCTTACTCTTATTTTTTCTTTATAAGTTGGACTTTCTATTGAGCGTCTTATAAGCAAGCTGTTTTGCGTATCATAATACAAACTTTGTATAGTGCTCAATCCAAATTCATCTTCTTTAGTGTGCTCTTTTATACATTTTATTATTTTTTCATATTGCTCACTTGATAAAAGATATTTCATTTCACACCTTTTGAATACATTCGCATTTTTCATAATATCAGCTCCTTTTTTATTTTGTAGCATTCGCTATAGTTTCTAATTTTGTCTTCATATAATTAACAATTGAAATAGAACTAGTCATTGTTTTATTGCCACCAATTTTTGCATCTTGTGCAGGTGCTGTTGCATCTGTAGGTAGTGTTGCCCCTTGTGGTGGTCTTGTTCCTTGTGGTGGTGTCATACCTTGTGGTGGAGTTGTTCCATCTGGTGGAGTTGTTCCGTCTGGTGGTGTTGTACCTTCGTCTGGTGTTGGAACCATTCCGTCTTGTGGAACCATTCCGTCTTGTGGAACCATTCCGTCTTGTGGAACTATTCCATCTTGAGTTGTTGGAGCAGCAAGGACTACATCTTCTGAATATGCTACACAACTATTAAATTCATCTATTGTATAGAATGCTGTAGGGTCGCTAGCTACATAAGGTCTAATTGAATTAACTTTATCAGCAATTACATTTTCAAAGTCGGTCCAATAAGTAGCTAATTGTTTTACATAATCAACATAAGTTTCATAATATTCATCAATAGCTAATAATTTAGAAAATAATGGACGGTTTGCTTCTGTCGTTAACATAATAGGTGTAGAAATATCTAATGTAGCACTTGTTCCGCTATCTTCAGGGAATGCACCGAATGCCATATTATAATCCCAGCCTACATATTTAAAGCTACCATCTGAAAAAAGTAAATAATAATTATGAGCAAACTTGCCACTATAACTATCATAATTACCCATTACATAATTTACAGCTATACCTTTAAGAACACTATTTACATCTAATATATCTTCCAACTCACCTTTGTTTTCTTCTGTTGTATTATTTAATACCGTAATTAGATTTTTGATATTTTCACAATCTTTATCATCGCCATATTGACTATCAAATCCTGTAGTATCATCATTAGTTAGTAAAGAACAATTGTCACCGTCTGCTTTATACAAACAAGCATTTTCATCATCGGTAATCCTTTCAACAAAACTATCATCATAAGATTCTACACAAAGATAGAAGCCATATAGTTCATCATTTATATACAAATTGCAAAATGTCAAATTAGGAACAATTCCGCCAATTTCTGCCATTGCTTCATAGGTAAGATATTCTCTAAGATATGATGCATCAGCATAATTGCTATTAAGTACAAACTCGTTTAAGCCATTAATTGTTTGGTCATCAATGTACTTGTCTGTTTTAATTTTGAAACTGTATCTTTCCGAATCACTATTGGCTATACTTGTTAGAGTTGAATTTCCTTTGGTACGGAAAGCAACATTATCAAGGGAAATACCATTAAAAGTAACATTTGCTGTGTGGAATTCCTCATCAATTGGATTATTTAAAATATCTTCCCAATTTTCTGTAGTGATATCAACTTTGATATCAATCACACTGCCATCACCGAAAGCATCGCCATAATAACTCTCACTATCCGCTAAAGAAAAAGCAGAACTTTCATAAGTTGCATCTTCATCTGAAGTTTTATTGCCACAACTGCATAAAACAGCAATCATTAGTACAACTATTATTATAAACATTATCGTTTTTTTAGTTTTCATTTTAGATATCTCCTTTTCATAACCTAATAATATGATACCAAACTAATATGAACTTAAAATTTTAGTTAAAATTTACTTGAAAATTAAAAAACTTGAAATTTATTTACAATTTCAAGTTTTTTTTATTTTACAATATTATTTTATGGATTCTACAAAATAATTTTTATTACAAAAATTTCACCGTCTTCACTATAAGCTGATATTTTACCTTTGTGAAGCTCAACAATTTCCTTTACTATAGATAATCCAATTCCGTTACCTTCAATAGCAGACGCTCTCATTTCATCAGAACGGTAAAAGCGGTCAAAATATTTGTTTAAATTCCCCTCTTCAATTCCATTGGTATTATTTGTTACTTTTAATTCTATATGATTTTTTACTCTAGCTAATTCGACATTAATTTTATTAAATGAATATTTAACCGCATTATCTAGCAGAACATTCACAAGTTGTCTAATAATTTTTTCATCTCCAACATATTCAATATTTTCTTCTACTTTTTTAGTAAGTATTTTTTGTTGTGTTCTTGCTATATTTTCAAACTGCGCATAAACATCTAATACCGCATCAGAAAAATTAAATTTTTCTTTTTCTTCTAAAGCTTCTTGCTCATCAATTTTTGATAATGCAGTAAGACTTTTTACCATTGATGTCATTCTAGTAACTTGTCTTGCAATACTCTTTGTACAATCCGTTTCTCCACTTTCTAGTTCTGTTATTTCGTTATTGGCTGAAATAATTGTAAGCGGAGTTTTTAATTCGTGACTAGAATCAGTTATAAAATGCTTTTGCTTTTCATAACTTTTGATAATAGGTGCCATCGCTTTTTTAGAAAAGAATAACACTAATAAAAACACACATAACAAACCCGCTATAGAAATAATAATGCTTGTTTGCAAAAATTGATTTGCATTTGTAAGCCCACGTGTGCAATCTACAAAAATTACAAGTTTTCCATCTTCTTTTTCTGTTACTTTATATCGATAAAAATTATTATAACCTTTATCTTTATTGCCACTAGTTACATTATTTGCATATTCTTCCGCCTGTTCTTCATTTATAGAAAATATTTTGCTTACATTAACATTTACTATTTCTCCATCTAGATTATACTTTACCGTAAAAAATCTAGTTTCAAATGGTGTTTCGTTAGTCATTCCATTTTCCATTGGCGGTCTAACACTTTCTTCCCCTTGTGGTGGTGGTGTACCAAATTCACCATTATTGCTTGATAAAGAATCTAGAACAGTGTCTGCAAATTCTCCTACTTTATCATAATTAATCACATTTATAGTTACCATAATAATCGCTAACACAGAAAAGATAGCCACCATAGCTATAATTATAAATTGTTTTTGTATTTTCTTAATCATACTTTTCCTCCAATTTATAACCGACTCCTCTGACAGCTTTAATATTTACATTTGAGCCTATCGCCTTTAGTTTTTTGCGTATTGCGGATATATAAACCCATACCACATTTATTTCTGATTCCGAATTAAATCCCCATATGTTTTCCATAAATTTTTCTGTAGAAATAAGACAATTTGGATTTGAAATAAGCATTTCCAACATTTGATACTCTTTATTAGTAAGTCTTATAGTTCCTTCCCCTGATTTTATTTCAAAGTTTTTAGGATTTAGTATCATATTACCAAAGCTATAGTTATTAATAACCTCATTTTTACGCCTATACATAGCCCTAATTCTTGCTAATAATTCTTTCATTGCAAAAGGCTTTGTCAAATAATCATCAGCCCCCGAATCTAGTCCTAGAACTCTATCATCTATCTCACTTTTCGCTGTCAAAATTAATACAGGTACATTATTACCTTTTTCTCTAAGTCTTTTGACTACCGAAATACCATCAAGTTTGGGCATCATAACATCAAGAATTAC
>JBAXZI010000050.1:0-13383 GCA_041670385.1 Clostridia bacterium
AAAGTAATTATTTTCGCTTTGGTAATTATAATCAAATGTGTCAAAAAGACCGTTCGAACCATCATTATAATAAGCCTTAATAATCAAGCCTGCTATTTCAAATTCTTCTTTAGCATTATAAATTGTTTTGCTAGGATAGTTATTTACTTCTATGCTAGTAACGCTTTTCGCTATTACTTCAATATCTAATGTACCCGAACAATCCTTATAATTAGAATTATTTGAGATATATTCCCACCTATAAGCATTTGTGCCTGCTATCAAACTCTGTCCGATTTCCCAATCTACAGAGCCAAAGTCATTCCCTACTTGGTCGGTCGTATATGTAAGGTCTAATTTGTTATCGCTTAAGTTCATACTATCATAAATTGTATAAATATTTTTTTTGCTTACGATGATAATACTACTTATTGGCTTAACAATTATATTTATTGACACTTCTATCGATTTATAATGTTCACTATCTGATGGCGTATAAATAGCAATACACGCATTTGGTGCGTTGTACGCATTTACTATTCCTACATTGTTTGAAGGTGTCTTCCAACTAAACTTACTTGGTAAAGCTAACGCACTAAGCAATGTGCCATAATCAGCGGTTATGTCACTTGGAGTGGTAAAAACTGTTGGGGTAGCCTTAATAACATTAAGTGTAATTGTTTCGTTTAATGTATTATAATGGCTACTGTCAAAATTATAAGTGAAGGTAGCCGCAACATTCCATTGTCCGATAGTATCTGCTACTTGATTGCTATTTACCCACGAAAAACCTACATATAGTTTTCCCGTTACTTCATATAATGCTTTGTTATATTCTATATCAATACTAGGCATAGCGTCATAACTACGATTAGATTTTATTAAATTAATAGGAATATCTATATCTTCAACACTCTTATAATGCTCTGTATCGCTAGGAATATAATTTGCCTTAAAATTATATGTACCAATATTTTCATAAAGAGTTTTGCTTGGATTTTGCCAAATATATCCTGACGGTAAAATAACATCACTTAAAGTTTTTCCATATTCTACGTCAATTGTATCTAAAGTTTGTAAATTCATACTCGCCTTAACTACATTGATATCTATTTCATATGTTTTTACATTATAATTTGTAGCATCATTATTAGGCAAATAAACTACATTAACTTTTTGTTCTCCCATTGTTTGCAAAACAAATTCCGAATTTTCCCATCTAAAATTATTAGGCAAACTAATTTGGTTTAAAGCTGTATTATACCCCGCTTCTATTTCTTCGAAAGCTGAACCTGAATATTCTAAATCAATTTTATTTACTATAATATTAACAGCCAATACTTTACCTAAAAAACTTAATTCCACTGAATCCATATCAGCTGTTAAGTTGCTGCTATTTGAAGAAATAGTATAATTCTCTATTACTTGAGAATTTCCATCATTGTCTATGTAAGTAATTACCATTCCCGTTTTATCAAAAGTTTCAAAAGCATTATAGGAACGGCGATTAGGCGGACTTGTCATAACCAAAGTCGATTCATCTACTTCGGTTTGTGCAACTGTAAGTACGATAGTTCCTTGTTTCGTTTTATATTTTATGTCCTTAGGCGTAAATTCCCAATTATAAATATTCGTACCAACAATTAATGTTTGCCCTTCAATAAGTCTTACTTGCCCTTCTGTATCTCCATCATTAAGAGAAATATCAATTTGGTCTAATGGCGTGCTATCAAATATATCACCACCTAAATAACTAACCGTTATATTCGGCTCTAACTTTGTAACAACTATATAATATTTGTATTTTACATTTTCATCATCTTTTAACAAAATAGTGATTGCATATGTACCTTCTCTTAAATTATCAAATTCCGAACTATCAACAATAATATCATCAACTGATATTTCTTGGAAATTACTAATATTCATATTAGGTATTTTTTTTATTAGTATATCATCGCCCAATTCAAAATCTTGACCCAAAACAAAATTTGTCTCAGCATTTTCTACACTAAGATTATAAATAGTATTTTGCTCATTGTCCGATTGCTTATCACAAGCAACAAAGCAAACGATACAAACTAATAAGCATAATATTGTTGAAATAAATCGAAGTTTTTTTGTCATAGTTTTCCTTTAATACTTTTATTTTTTATTGTGCTATCTTATCTTCTATTTCTTCATTTCCTATTTCTTCCTCTTTGAAATAATCTTCCATAAATTCAAAAACTTCTTTGAATACTTTTTTGCTTATACTTTTATACATATCCATATGGAAGCAATGATTATCAGTAACTTTTGTAGAATGGAATACTTGTGTTTTTATCCCTAATTCATTAAGTTTTTCAGCTAATAATTCGCCTTGCCCCTTGCAAAATACATCTTTTTTTGACATAACTAAATAACTTGTACACCAATCTTTATTAATCCAATTTATTGGACTTGCCTCTTTAAGTAATGGAAAATCTTTCATATTTGAAAAATCTTTATTTAGATGAAATCCATCATTATCTATTTCGCATCTACCTATATCCCATACCATATTAAAAGGTAATTTGGTAAGTGTTATACTTTTTTCAAAATCATAAACTCCGCACCAACTAAGTAAAAGTGCTGGTTTTATTTTTACTTTGTCACATTCAAGTTTTTTACACAAATCTTCATTACAAGCAATTGCCGTATACTCAGAAGCTAAATAAGCACCCGAACTATCTCCTGTTACTACTACTTTATCTAAATCAATATTATAACTTTTAGCTGTATTTTCCAAATAGTTTACTGCTTTTACCGCATCTTGTGCTAGTGCTGGAAAACTATATTTAGGTGCTAATCTATAATTAGCATTAACTACAAAATATCCGTGTGATGCATATCTCTTGCACAAACTAACTCTGTGTTTTTTATCACCTGCTACAAAACCACCACCGTGGAAATTAACAATTACTGGCATTTTTTTGCCAGTTTCTAGTAATTTTGGGTCATAATAATATTCCGCAAGACATTCTTTTGGAAAATTATTATCATAACAAAAATCTTCACTTACCTTAATATCTTTGTATCTTCTATAATTTTGTGCTGGGTGAAATATTACATCAATTGCTACAAATAAAAATTCTGAACGAGTCATTTTTCCTTATCTCCTTAAATTTAAATATATATATAATATATTATACTACACTTACTTTTATATTTCAATAGTTAGATTTAATTTATAACCTTTAATATTCTTCATTGACAATAATGTCTTTTTGCTAGTATAATTATTATAATATAATAATAGGAGACTATAACAAAATGCGAAAGAATATAATACTAATTACAATATTTACATTGGTTTTAATAACACTATTATGTGGTTGTAGCCTCTTTAGTGGCGATAACATTGATGCTACCAAACCGACAAACCAATTATCGGTTACAATTGACCAAAGTGAATTTGTTTATGATGGCACAGAGAAACAACCTACTCCCGTAGTTAAATACAAAGATACTCTCATAGCACCTGCAAGCTATAATATTACTTATACAAACAATATTAACGCAGGGACGGCATCTATGACAATAAATATTGATTGCGATGCGTATAAAGGGTCTAAAGATGTCGATTTTACAATACTTCCCAAATCAATAGGACATGTTTCTATTACTATGCCTACTCAAAATTATCAATATACAGGTAATCCAATTTTACCCGTCTTAAATAGTGTATTATCAAAAGATACCGCCGAAACCGAAGTAACAACCACCCTAACAACTAGTGATTATCTTCTTGAATCTACAAATAATATAAATGTTGGCTCAGCTAATTTTACTTTAACTGGTCAAAATAATTATAATGGTAGTGTAGAATTTGAATTTAACATAATAAAACGTGATTTATCTACATTATCTGCTAGTTCATCTCCTAGTATATTTACTTTTGCAGCTGGTGAAGTTTTTACTCCTGATATTACTCAAATAAAAGAAAGTGAAGAAGTGCTTACTTTAATAAAAGATACTGATTATACTTTATCTTATGCAAATAATGATGCTATAGGAATAGCTAGCATAATTGTACAAGGAAAAGGTACTAATTGTGATGAAACCACTTCCTTTACTGTTGAATTTGAAATTACTACAGAAATGATTTATCACGTGGCTTTTCACGATGTAAATAATGAGAGCTTTGAAACTATTTCCAAAGTTCACAATGATTATATTACAAAACCAGATGACAAACCATTAAATAAAAATCAAACTATTGTTTGGTATGAAGATGCCAATCATACTTTACCTTTCTATTTCGATAAAATGCCAATTATTGACAATGCAACATTTACAATGACATTATATGGACAATGGGAAGATGAGCAAGGACTATCATTTTTTGATAATGATTACACAGCTGGTAATATTGCTATAGATAGTCGTGAAGAATTGGTAGACATAATTGATTATTTAATATTTAAGCAAGTTACAAGTGAAATTGATACAACAATTTTTCACCTAACTTATTGTAATAATACTGAGAGAGAAGATGAAATTAATTGGGCACTAGATAATAGAATTTACCCGACTATGAAATTATCTACTCATATGTCATTTTCGCCTAATACTAATGGTGATATAACATTATATTTTGATGCTGCTAAATCAATATATGAACCAAATAAAAATTCGGGCGAACCTGGAGAATACGAATATACACAATTAGACAGTATTAATAACACAAATTATAATTCTGAAAGAGCAATTGATTACGATGATTTTTATATTTGCAATCAAGAACAAATTCAAGATACAATAAGTACAAGTAATCAATTATATTTTACTTTAGAATATGGACTAAAACCACTTATAGAAGTAGGTAGTACTGCTGAAAGAATTTATGATAAAATGAAAATTGTTTTAAGAGAAATCGTTGATGATAGAATGTCCGATTATGAAAAAGCAAGTGCAATTTATAAATGGCTTGTTATGAATGTAACTTACGATTATAAAGCATTAACTATCACTCATGACAATGACCCTAATCTTACAGTAAATGACCCCGATAATCCCGGTTATTATAATTGCTATTACCTAGAAGGAGTCTTTGACGATTATCGAGCTGTTTGCGATGGTATCTCTAAAGCATATACCTCGCTTTGTCAAATTGAAGGAATAAATTGCGTTCGTGTTATTGGACTTGCCGACCACGGTGGTAGCTCTGAAAGTCACGCTTGGAACAAAGTAAAAATTAATAATCAATGGTATGTAGTCGATGCAACTTGGGGTAATACAGGTGTTACTTCTAATAAAATAGAATACTTAAATTTCCAACATTTCTTAACCTCTACAAACACAAAGCTAAATTATGATTGCATAGCTAATAAATACAACAATATAGAATGTCTTGGCGATTATAATTACTATTATTTTTCATCTTACTTAATTGAAGACAAAAATCAATTCGGTAATTATTATATTGAAAATCAAAGCCAACTTAATGACTTAATATATTATGCTGCAGAAAAAACGATTAACGCTTTAAGCGATTGTACGATTAATTTCTATATTACTTTCGATTATGGTGCTAGTATAAGTGATGAAATGTCATTAGCAGAAACCAATGTCTTGGCTCGCACAGGAGAAACCTTGCCTAATTTTAGCTGGTCAATTCCTGCAAATAACAACAATATCATAACAATTATATTTTAATAAAAATAAAAACTGGAGTGAACAAATGTTATCTAAAAATATTATAAATGTAGGACTAACATCTTACGACCAAAAACTTTTTGAAAATCAATACCCAACAAACAATGGTATGGCCTATAATTCTTATCTAATAATTGACGAAAAAATCGCTTTATTAGATACAATAGAAATAGGTAGTACACAAAAATGGCTTGAAAATATAAATAAATCACTCAATGGCAAAACCATCGATTATTTAATAATTTCTCATATGGAACCGGACCATTCCGCTAGTATACAAATATTAATTGAAAAATTTCCTAACATACAAATAGTTGCTAGTGCTAGAGCTTTTACTTTACTTAAGCAATTTTACGGAATAGATAATATTCGTAATAAAAGAGAAGTAGTTGACGGGGATAGCTTATCTTTAGGCGAACACAACCTTACATTTTATACCGCACCTATGGTTCATTGGCCAGAAGTTATTGTTAGTTATGAAGACAATGAAAAAGTCTTATTTTCTGCCGATGCTTTTGGTAAATTCGGAGATAACAAAACAACAGATAATTGGGCAGATGAAGCAAGACGGTACTATTTTAATATAGTAGGAAAATATGGCGCACAAGTACAAAGTTTATTTAATAAAATAGATGGACTTCAAATTAACACAATATGCTCTTTACACGGCCCTATACTAGACAAGGATATATCTAAATGTATGAAGCTATATAATACTTGGAGCAAATACGAAGCGGAAAATGAAGGCGTTTTGATAGCCTATGCGTCAATTTACGGTAATACTGAAAAAGTTGCTTTAGAAGTAGCAAATAAATTACAAACTAAAAGTATAGATACAACAATTATTGATTTAACAAGTAATGATGTTTCTATAGCTGTATCTGAAGCATTTCGCAATTCCAAACTAATTGTCGCTTGTCCTACTTATGATGGTGGGCTTTATCCTGCTATGGCAAAATTTTTAGACCATTTGACTATTAAAGGCTACCAAAATCGTAAAGTTGGGTTTATAGAAAATGGCTCTTGGGCACCACAATCAGCAAGAAAAATGCGTGCTTTTTTTGAAAATATGAAAAATATTACTTTATGTGAAAATATAGTTAGTTTGCGTTCGGCAAAAAATAAAAGCAATGAAAGTCAAATTATTGCTTTAGTTACTGAAATTATGGAATAATTTTATAATACTTTAATTAATTTGTAATAAAAAAAACAAACCAGTTTGATTTGTTTTTTTGTTATTTCTTTTTATAATTGAATTGGTTCGTTTTGTGTTATTCTTTTATACTTTGTTTGTTTTGTTCTTCAAAATATTCATCTAAAATAGTTGTTGCTAATCTTACCATATCTACACAACTTCTTTTTTTGTAATATTCTGCTGTTCTTTCCGAGGGTATCGGCGAAGTATCTTTAGCATCTTCCGTATTAAGCAAATCTCTACAAATAATACTTCCTGTTTGGTCACGGAATTTCTTAGCTAAAGTCTGTACTTTTTTATAAACTTCCGCTTTGCCTTTTTTATCCGCAGCATCATCATATCCTTCTACATAACCAAGAACAATCCAAATACCGCTTACAGCACCACAAACTTCTCTCAATCTACCCATTCCACCACCAAAGGGACTGGCAATTTTGAGGGCAACATCCTTAGGTAAATCCATTTTATCTAAAAAGCTACCAACAACCGATTGCGCACAATTATAACCTTCTTCTTTAAACATTTTTTCGGCATTGTCTGCTCTAGTCATTATTTCGCTTTCTCCTCAAATTTTTCATCTAATAAATCTGACAATTCATCTAAACTATCATTTACAAATAATTCAATAAGTCCTCTATCACAAGCAGTCGCTATATTCATATCTATAGGCAATTTGCTAATTACATTAATCCCAAATTTTTTGGCAACTTCTTCAATATGGCTTTCTCCATAAATACTATGCTTACTGCCACATTTTTTACATTGGAAATATGACATATTTTCTACAATACCAATTATTGGCACATTCATCATATTTGCCATTTTTACTGCTTTACCCACTATCATACTAACTAAATCTTGTGGAGAAGTTACTATAATAATACCGTCTAATGGCAAACTTTGGAATACAGTAAGTGCCACATCAGAAGTTCCTGGTGGCATATCAACATACATATAATCTACATCACCCCAAACTACATCACCCCAAAATTGTTTTACTGTACCGCCAAGAAGTGGACCTCTCCAAAGTACAGGGTCTGTATCATTTTCTAATAGTAAATTTGTTGACATTATAGAAATACCAGTTTTGCTCTTTACAGGTAATAAAAATTTATCCATTCCTGTTGCTTTTTCTTTAAGTCCAAATGCCTTAGGTATAGAAGGACCAGTTATATCCGCATCAAGAATAGCGACTTTAAGTCCTTTTCTTCTTGATAAAACAGCAAGCATAGAGGTTACTAATGATTTGCCAACTCCACCTTTGCCACTAACTACACCAAAAACTTTTTTCACATTACTAAGTTCGTTTTGTTTTATTTTCAAACTCTCTTTTCTTTCGTTACAGTCACTTTCAGAACATTTAGAACAATCGTGATCACATTCTGTTGCCATTTATTATATATCCTCCTTGTTTACTTTTTCTAACTTGCGACATCTTGCGTAAGGACATTCCTCACACCCGCCTTCAAGTTTTTCACAAACTTTATATTCACCGCCTGAAATTGATAATTTTTTGCCATTTACCAACACATCAGCGATTTTTTTTCTTGCGCCATCATAAATACCTTGTACCGTTGTACGGGCAATTTTCATTTTGTCTGCACATTCTTCTTGGGTATAATTTACATAGTCAATTAACCGAATAACCTCATACTCATCTACAGTCATTACAACTTCTATTAAATTATCTGCGTTGCAACAATGTGGTACAAAAACGGCATTTTCGGGCAATCCGCATACGAATCTACATTTTTGTGGTCTTGGCATATATCCTCCATTTCTGACATATGTCAATTATAACCATTATTTTTTTAATAGTCAATTAAATTTGTGTCAATATTAATTACTATTCCCTATTCTTTTATATTTTTTTCAACTCTTTTCCAAAAAATAGCAAGCCAATAATTTGACTTACTATTAAATTTGTTTTATTTGAAAAATTTATACTAATTCCCACACTCAATTGATATTTTATTAAACGTATCAAGAATGTCGTTGATTTTAAGATTTTGTTTGTCTATACCTGATTTATCAATTATTACATTACCCTCGTTAAACATAAGTAATCTTGAGCCGTATTCGACCGCAAAACGAAGATTATGCGTTACCATAAGTGTAGTGATTTTCTTTTCATTAACTATTTTATTGGTTAATTCCATTATATCTTGACTGGTTTTGGGGTCTAGTGCTGCGGTATGTTCATCTAGTAAAAGCAAATCAATTGGGGTCATTGTTGCTATAAGCAATGTTAGTGCTTGTCTTTGTCCACCGCTTAGAGAACCTACTTTTACATTTAGTTTATCTTCTAAGCCAAGCCCTAAAGTAGAAAGCAAAAATTTGTAATACTCCATTCTCTTTTTGTTTATACCAATTCTTAAATTATACATTTTGGTTTTATTTTCTGCTAGTACTAAATTTTCAGCAATAGTCATATTTTCAGCTGTTCCTAAAGTTGGATTTTGAAAAACACGACCGACCATTTTTGATATTTTATATTCTTTTAGATGAGTAATATTTATATCATCAATAGAAATTTTGCCACTATCTATATCTATATTGCCACCAATTATATTTAGTAAAGTAGTCTTTCCACTACCATTACTACCCACAATTGATACAAATTCACCTTTTTTCACACTTAAATTAAAATTTTCAAAAAGAGGCATTGCGTCTACTGTGCCTTTATTAAAAGTCTTATTTACATCATTAATTTGCAACACTATTAAACTCCTCCTTTATTTATTTGATTATTGTTTTTGCTTTTTCTTTGGATACCATTTTTCAACAAAGTGTTATTTAATACCAATATTATTGCAAACAATACCGCCATAAATAATTTTAGATAGAACGATGGAACGCCTAATGCAATAATGATATTTAGACAAGCGGTGTAAATAATAGCACCTATAATAACCGCTGTAGTTCCTTTAATAACAGGAACCTTGCGGAACATTGCACAACCGATTATTACACTTGCTAGAGCAAGGACTACCATTCCTACACCCGAATTATTATCAAAATAACCTTGATATTGACTATAAATAGCTCCAGCTAGAGCTACTAAACTATTAGCAACTACTAAACCTAAAATTTTATAATTTCCGCCATCTCTTCCAAGCGAAGTACACATTTGTTCGTTGTTTCCGACTGCTCTTAACATAAGTCCCATTTTTGTTTTTAAGAACAAATCCAATATTATTTTTATTACAACAACAATAATTACAAATATAACTATATTTGCAACTACTCCATTCGAACCAAAGAAATCAGTAAAATGATTACTGAACATTGTTGGTTCTTGCCTATATGGTATTAGCGTTCTTTTGCCAGCTATCGCCAAATTAATTGATAGCAAACCCGTCATTGTTAGTATACCTGCTAGTAAATTGCTTATTTTGAATTTAACGTGCAAAATACCAGTTGTTAAACCGGCAATAGAACCTGCGAACATTGCTATAATCGTTGCGGGTATAAAGTGCATTCCGCCTACAATTAGCCGAACTGCTACTGCTGCACCAAGCGGGAAAGAACCATCAACGGTAAGGTCAGGGAAGTCTAATATCTTGTAAGTGATATAGACTCCCATTGCTACTAATGCATAGCATAGACCTTGTTGTATTATTGTTAATAATATATTAATTACCATTTATTATTTTGCCTCTACGTCTGTCATTATAATATCAGGGACAGTGATTTCTAAAGCAGTAGCTACTACAGAATTATAACATTTGAAACTATCTTTAATTTTTATAAAATTGCCATCAGCTGTTGTTTTTCCTAAAATTATGTCAGCCATCATTCTTCCTGTAGCTCTACCTAATTCTACATAATCAAGTGAAGCACTTGCCAAACATCCCTTTTTTACTTGTTCTATTTCGCTACCAAATACTGGGATATTCTTTGCATTTGTTTTTTCAATTATTACATCTAAAGCACCTACTATGGTATTATCAGTTAGGTTTGTTATACAATCTATATCTTTAGCAAGTAATGTATCTGTTGCTGTTGGTATTTCATTTGCATTTGTAACTGAAACTTCTTTTATTTCTATATCATAAGTTGCGGCAACTGTTTTAAGTGTTGCAAGTTGGCTAATAGAATTAGCTTCTGCTGTACAATACAACACACCGATAGAATCAACATCAGGAATAAATGCTTTTATTAAATCAATTTGTCCTTCAAAATCTAAGATATCACTACTACCACAAACATTTTGTGCGTCTTCTCCTGTTAGTCCAGCGGCTACTGGGTCACTTACTGCACAATAAACTACAGGAATTTTGCCTTTTGCTGCTGAAGCTGCTGCCATTGCTGATGGTGTAGCTATTGCACCTACCATACCTACTTTTTTATTAACTGCGTTGGCTGCTTGACTAGCGGATACTGAAGAATCAAAGTTGCTATCTTGCAAATCAACGGTATATTCTTCTAAATCAATTCCGCCTTCTTTTAGTCCTAATAGAATACCATCATAACAATTATTAAGTGATGGATGATTACCAAATTTTATTATGGTTATTGTTTTGTCATTGTTTTCACAAGATGTAAGACCTATACAAGCAAATATTGCTACCATTGCTAATACTACTACTATCGTTATTTTATTTTTTATATTTTTCATTTTTTTATATCTCCTATTATTTTTTATTATTTTTATTTATTGGTTTTTCTTAATTGATTGGTTTTTTACTTCTTTTCTTATTGGCATTTTGCCTCAAATCCTAGCTACGCCATCGCCAATAAGCATCTAATAATAAAAATTTCATAATATAATTATCTCCTTTATTTTATTTTGTGCATTTTTTATACATAAAAAAACACGCTGAAATCCATCTATGGGACGAATTTCACCGTGTTGCCACCCATTTTCACAATATACCTATTTTATTAGGGATATTGCCTCATTATTCAAGTACTATCATACTCTCTCCTAAGTAACGCCGGAGTTGCGTCAAAAACTACTTTAATCAAATTTCGTAATTGCCCTCAGCGGTCCATTCACTAAATCAATAAATACTTTGTCACACCACCCCAAAGCTCTCTGAAAATTATTTAATAAAGCTACTTACTCCGCATCAACGGTTTATTTAAATTATATCTAGTCTAGCATCTAAAAAAACCGTTGTCAACAATTTTTTCATAATATTTTATTATTTTTGATAACTCGTAATAAATTTAATTTGGCAGGGATAGTAAGAATCGAACTTACATTAGGGGAGTCAGAGTCCCCTGTGCTGCCATTACACCATATCCCAATAAATTTATTATAATTACCCTAACTTCTTTGACTACTATTTATTGTTTATTATTTACTTTATCTTTTCTAACAAAGCAGGGTCTATCAAATTATTTTCAAGTGCATAGATTTGTTCAACAATAAATCCGTACTTTGCCGACCATTTATGCTCGGTAAACAAACATCTAAACACACCGTCACCTTCTACAAGGTCAACACCTTCTTGATTTTTTGTTATTATTGTATTCAAATTTTTAAGTGCTTGTTCCAAAACAAAATCTTTACCATCACGAGTACCCTTATATCCAATTACCTTTCTATTTATATAAAGTTCGCCCTCTCCTGTTTCAATATATTCTGCATTTTCGTGGTCGAGTTCTTTTAGGATAACTTTTTTACATATACTAAAATCTTCATTTTGAATTTCTTTAAGTACTTCTTCTCTTTCCATATCTGCCCATAAATCAATTCTATCAATTGACTTACTATCTTTTTCAGCTGGTAATAAATATCCCAATGAAGTGTAAACAACTTTATTGCCACAATTTGCACAAGTTAAATAATTGGCATCGGTAGACATTTGATATTCAGCCCCGCACTTTGGACATTTATACAAAACATATTCCATACCTTTTGCATAATTTTTGTGCGTAAACTCAACATTATTTTCTCTTTGCCAAATATTATCATTATATGAAAGTGCCTCAGCTACTTTTTCATAAACTTCTTTAGCCGAAAGTTTGCGTAATTCTTCCTGAGATAATAATTGATATACCTTAGACTCTACTTTGCCTCTTTTAACACCGTGGAACCATCTAGGTTTTGTTAGGAAAGAACCGTTTGTATTAACAATAACTACATTACTATCCATCATCTTAACAAACTTACCTATGTTAGCAGGTAAATGTTCCATACCTTTACCATCTATACACGTTTTTCCTTCTGGGAAAACTAATACATTTTGATTATTTTTTAATGTTGCTTTCATTTGCCTAAGTGCATTAACATCCATTGACATTTGGTTTTTGGCTATTGCACCAAATCGTACAATAAAAGGTTTTAATTTAGGCCAAGTGAATAAATCTTTTGCCGCAACTATATTAAATCTCTTGGGAAATAATGCAAGCGCAGCAAATACAATATCCATTGTACTTGCGTGGTTAGCAAGTGCTAATACTGGTGATTTTACACCACGAATATTTATCCTTTCTATTTTGTGTTTGTACCAAAATTTAATAATAGGCTTTGCTAATATTATCGGAAGGTAGTACAACCAAAATAATGGTTTCCTTAT
>JBAXZI010000051.1:0-13048 GCA_041670385.1 Clostridia bacterium
ATAATCAAGTTTATCACGTTAAGTCCACCACATTTTCGGCAGGTATGATGGACCTTACAAATCCTGATATGGTAGAATATCTAAAAGAAACCATAATTAAGAAAAATATGCTTGACTTAGGAATCGACGGATATATGGCGGATTTTGGAGAATATTTACCTGTAGATTGCAAATTATTTAATGGCGACCCTACTAAATTACATAACGAATGGCCAGTAATTTGGGCAAAAATTAATAGAGAAGCTACCGATAGTCACCCTAACAAAGATAACATATTTTTCTTTACCCGTTCGGGATACAATGGCTGTCAAAAATATACTACTATGATGTGGAACGGCGATCAACATACTGATTTTACGAATGATTATGGTATGCCTTGTACTATTCCTGCTACTTTCAATCTTGGATTTAGTGGAATGGGCATTACTCACTCTGATATTGGCGGATTTATATCTTTTGCAAGTCTAAAGCGTGATGAAGAATTACTTATTAGATGGATAGAAATGAATACATTTTCTGTGCTTATGCGTGGTCACGAAACTATAAGGCCGCAAGTAAATGCACAATATAATTGGAAAAATATAATTCCTTATACGGTAAAATTTAGCAATATCCATAAAAATTTGGCTCCTTATCTAAAAATTTGTATGCAAGAAGCTAAACTGGGTGTACCCATAATAAGACCAGATTTTTATGATAGCAATGATTTTTCTAACCATAAAGACGATTACAGTTATTTATTAGGAAGTGATGTTTTTGTTGCTCCTATAGTAAATAAAGGCGAAGTCACAAGAAAAGTTTGTTTGCCTAAAGGCAATTGGATACACTTTTTCACAAAAAAAGAATATTCTATGGGTGAATATGTAATTGATGCACCACTAGGAACACCCGCAGTATTTTATAAAAAAGATAGCAAATATATTGACATATTTGCCAACATATAAAAGGAGGATTACCATGAACGATAACATCTCTAAAGAAACAACTGCCACTACACCTGTAGATAATTCTATTTACATAAAAATGACAAGTGGCTTGAAAATGAAAGATTATACTGGTTATGCACTAGGCGATGTCGGTTCTTTATTAGTATTTAGCTTAGTTATTTCGCTATTACAAAAATTCTATACTGATATTTTTGCAATTGGTCCTATAGCTATTATGATTATTATGACTTCAGCTAGATTGTGGGATGCAATTAACGACCCGATTATGGGTAGAATAATTGATACTTCAAAAGTCGGTAAAAATGGACGGTATAGACCTTGGCTAATAAGAATGTCCATTCCTCTAGCCATATCAGCTATACTAATGTTTATAAAATGGCCTGGATTTGGGGATTCCCCTGACCAAGCAAGTACTATTGCTTATGCAACTATTACTTATATTCTATTTGGAATGTGTTATACCGCCGTAAATATACCTTATGGAAGTTTGGCATCGGTCGTAACAACCGACGAAGGCGAGCGTAATAAATTATCAATTTTTCGTTCTGTAGGTAGCGGAATAGGTGGACTCCCAGTAATGATAGTAGCTTCTTTTTGTTATGCAAATAGACTTGATGGTGCAGGCAATAAGATACTAGGCGAAAATGGTGCACCAATTCAAGATATGCTTTACAACCCAGTAATAATTGGTGTTTGCGTTCTTGCATTACTTTCCGTATTCGCATTTTGGGGTTGTTACAAACTATCCAAAGAAAGAGTAAAAACTCTTCCTGCACTTCATATAGAAAAAGGTACAACAAAGAAAATAATCAAACTTTTGCTTGGTAATAGGGCTTTTATATCATTAAGTATGGCAGCAATGTTATTACTTGCAGCTCAAATGTTTACACAAAGTTATTATTTATATCTATTTGATGATTATTTTGGCAAATCTTGGATGAATTTAGTAGCTGTAGCTTGCACTTATGCGCCTATGGTTGTACTAATGTTTGTAACACCAAAACTTATTAGAAAATTTGGTAAAAAAGAAATATGTGCCGCAGGTATGGTACTTGCCGCATTATCTAATTTATTATTATTTATTTTACAATTACCACCAGAATTATATTGGTTATTTTTAATATTCTGTTTCTTATCGGGTATTGGACAAACTTTCTTAGTCCTTCAAATTTGGTCACTAGTTACTGACGCAATTGATGATTTGGAAGTAAATACTGGTATGCGAGAAGACGGAACTGCTTATGCTGCTTTTATGTTCTTTAGAAAATTTGGACAAATGATAGCAGCAATTGCCGTTAATGGTGCACTTATTGCTATGAATTACAAATACTATAAAGGTGCTGTACAAACTCAATCTGCATTAAAAGTAATGTACAATATGGCTACATTAATCCCCGCAATAATATTTATTATCGCAGCAATTATTTTATTTTTGTGGTATCCATTATCCAAAAAGAAGACAATAGAATTGCAAAGTCAAAAAGCTGAAATGCTAAAAGAAATGCTTTCTAACAATGATACAAAAGAATAAATAAATTATATCCCAAATATTAAAGTGCGTTTTGATTGATTTTACAAATAAAAAATGCTATCCTAAAATTATCAAAAATTTATGATAATAAGGAGTTTGTACTACAAATGAAAGCTATAATATCAGTTATCGGCGTAGACAAAGTTGGCATAATTGCCAAAGTATCTAACGCACTTTATGAAATGGGTATCAATATAGAAGATATCTCCCAAACAATAATGCAAGACAGAGTATTTACCATGACTATGATGATCGGTGATACTGATGATACTTCTATGAAAACCCTGAACGAAAAAATGCAAAGTATTGCTAAAGAAATGAATGTAGATATCCGTTTGCAACAAGAAGATATCTTTCTTTCTATGCACAGAATTTAATCAATAGGGGTAAATAAAATGTTAAATAATCAAGAAATTTTACAAACTATCCATATGATTAGCGAACAAAATTTAGATATTCGTACAATAACAATGCATCTAAGTTTGTTTGAATGTATATCCGACAATGCGGAAGTTACGGCAAACAATGTTTATAAAAAACTAATGGAAAAGGCAAGTAACCTTCCTCAAGTAGCTGAAGATATTCATAATAAATATGGCATAGGAATAGCAAATAAGCGTCTTTCTGTATCACCTATTAGTTTAATAGGCGCATCAAGTGGTGGTTATATTCAAATAGCAGAAGCTATGGATAGAGCAGCTAAAGAAATAGGTATTGACTTTATCGGTGGTTATACTGCACTAATTCAAAAAGGTATGACCAAACAAGAAAAAGAGTTTTTGTACACTATCCCAAAAGTTTTATCCATAACCGACCGTGTTTGTGCTTCCGTAAATGTAGGTAGTTCTAAATGCGGTATTAATATGGACGCCATAAAAATAATGGGTGAAATAGTAAAGAAAACCGCTTACCTAACAAAAGATAACGGTTGCATTGGCTGTGCAAAGCTAGTTGTATTTTGCAATGCAGTTGATGATAATCCGTTTATGGCAGGTTCTTTCAACGGTGTAAGTCAAGGCGACTGCGTTATTAATGTAGGCGTTTCTGGACCTGGTGTTGTTAAGAATGCAATAGAACAAATTAAAGGCGAAGATTGTTCGGTGCTTGCACAAACAATAATGAATACCACTTTCAAAATAACACGTGCTGCCGAACTTGTAGGAAAAGAAGCTAGCAAAATGCTTAATGGCGAATTTGGAATTATCGATTTGTCACTAGCACCTACTCCAATTCATAATGATAGTGTTGGCGAAGTACTAGAAGCTATGGGACTATCTTGCGTAGGTACTCACGGAACAACTGCTTGTCTAGCTATGCTAAATGATGCAGTAAAAAAAGGTGGCACAATGGCAAGTTCTCATATTGGCGGCTTAAGTGGTGCATTTATACCAGTTAGTGAAGATATAGGGATTATTAATGCTGTTAGGACAGGTCATATTTCTCTTGACAAACTTGAAGCTATGACTTCAGTTTGCAGTGTAGGGCTTGATATGATAGCAATACCAGGTAGCACTACCGCTACTACTATAAGTGCTATGATAGCAGACGAAGCAGCTATAGGAATGATAAATAACAAAACTACTGCTGTTCGTGTAATACCAGTTTACGGCAAAGAAGAAGGCGAAGTTAATTTTGGCGGACTATTGGGCTTTGCACCGATAATGCCAGTTAATAAAGGCAATGCCTATGAATTTATAAACCGTGGAGGAAAAATTCCTGCACCTATACATTCTTTTAAAAATTAATAACTAATTTTCTAATATAAAAAGCACCTCAAATTGATATTCCCTTGCAATTATGTTATCTTGGGTTTTTATCAAATTAAGGTGCTTATTTTATTAAACAAAATTAGGGAATAGATAAAGTTAGCAAGCAAATAAATAAACTATTAAATTTGACAAACAATATATTAATTGTCTATAATTAAGTATAGATAGGAGCATTGAAAAAGAATGGCTAATAATGGCAATATGGAAAAAGATTTAATAGAAATAGTTATGGAAAAAACCAAACCTATTTTTTTCCGTTATGAAGAAATAAACAATTTGATTTATGCCCCTGAAGTTATTGCTGACAGTAGATGGTATCAAGCATTAATTAGAGAACAAAAAAAAATAGAAATAATATCTAAAGGCTATGAAGAATTATTATTGCATACACAGTTAATTAACGAATTAGTAAGCAATAATGAAAGCGAAAATAGCGATATAAATGAAGAAATAACTAGTTTAAGAACAATAAATGAAAAATTAGCTATGTCCCTACTTAATAATGTTGCATTTTTAGGAAAAGAACAATGTGATGATACAAGTATAAAAATAACAGGTGATATCGCCATAAAAGATGCAATTAGTGATATCGTAAAAAGTTATGAATGTTATTCTAAAAATAACAATTGGAAAGCAAAAGCTACAAAATTTACAAATATATCAAGCAAAACAAGTGTAAATATAAATATAAGCGGTAAGAATTCTTATTCTTTGCTCAAAAATGAAATGGGTATTTTCCAAATAATCGATATCAAAGGCAATAAAAATAATGTGGAAGTTATGGTGTACCCTCCAAAACAGAAATTAAACGTCACACTTGATGATAAAGACATAAGGATAGAAGTAAGTCACGCAAGCGGTGCAGGTGGGCAAAATGTCAATAAAGTAGCTACCGCCATTCGTGCTGTTCATATACCTACTAATATAGCAACCACTTGTCAAGATGAACGCTCACAATATGCTAATAAAGAAAGAGCAATAAAAAAGCTTTATGAGAAAGTAACTTTCGCATACTCACAAAACTATGATGAAAGTTATAAAAAAAGTATTGATGATTGCAAAAATGAATTAGCAAATAGCGGACTTATTCGCAAGTTTGATTATGCAAAAAAAATTGTAATTGATATAAATAGTGGATTGCAAATTGACCTTGATAAGGTAGTAAATGGGAATATTGATGAATTTATTAAGTTATCACTATTATAATATGTAAAAATTTAGCTTTATTTTAAGTTATCTATGGTATATAATAAAGATATGAAGGGAATTAGATGAAATTTATAGTAGATACAACAAAAACTGTTTTAAGTAGCAAAACAAAAATATTCAAAACTGAAAAATTTATCGGCGAAACTAAAGTTTTTGGCGATATAGATTTTTTTGTGTCAAAACTAGGCGAAACAATAATACTAAATTCAGCTAAAATAGCAAGTGCAATAAATGTCGCTAATGCACTTACTACCTCATTCAAAATAGAAATAGGAAATACTGAACATATATTCTTTTTCAAATTAGGCAATCAATTAGAGCCTGATTATGAAGTTAATCCAAATGATATAGTATTTTTTAGATATATAGACAATAAAAATGTCAGATTAATTAATGACCAACGACTAATAAATTTGTGCAGAGAAAATACAAAATTTAATATAGAAATTGTGCCAATTAATGACATAATTAATAAAAGCAGTTTTTACAAACTTTATAGAATTAGCAATGCAAACTTAGTTAATTTTCCCCAACTTACCTCATCACAAGAAGAATTAGTAACTACTGAAGACCAAAATGTTCTTGTACAAGGGGTTGCTGGCAGTGGAAAAACCAATATTTGCATAGAAAAAATAATTTACACCGCTTGTAGAGAATATACAGGCAGAGTGCTTTATTCTACCTTTTCAAGAGGTCTTCTAATAGATACGCAAAATAAAGTTGAAGTAATTATAAATAATCTAATGGATTTTGTAAATTCTTACCGACATAATAGTGTAATTTTTATAGAAGAAAACCACAAAAAAGCAATAGAGAACAAACTCGGATTATATTTTTCTGAAGATAGCGAACAAGATATTTGTGTGAAAATAGAAAAAATAGTAAAGTTTTTACAAGATAAAGTGGATTATTTCCTTTTAGAAGATATTTATAGAAAATTTTTATCTAATAACAGTAAAGAAATTATGGCAGATGAAAGATATTTTATAAAAACTTATTTGGGCAATATCAGAGATTACCAATTAAATAGCAAACTTACTAAAATTAAATATTTGTCGTATGAAGTTATTTATAAAGAAATTTATGGACTTATTGAAGGCGTTTATAACATACAAAAGCCAAATTCCATAATGACAGTAAACGACTATGTCGCTTTGCGAAAAGATAGCTTTACCCGTTATGAGTGTGAAATTATTTTTGCTATTTTTATAGATTATCAAAAATATTTAGAAAAAAACGAATTAATAGATAACAATATAATAAGTACTAAAATGCTTAATAATTTAGACAAATTACCTCATTATTCACTTTCTATACTTGATGAAGTACAGGATATGACACAAATAAATCTTTGTTTGATGCGTAAAATTACTATAAAAATGTTTTGCGTTGGTGATGCGTTACAAATGATTAATCCATCTTATTTTAGCTTTGCTTATCTAAAAAATTTGTTATACACTAAAGATGTAGTAAATGTTGCAAAACTTAGTAATAACTACCGCAATACTGCTAAAATTTCACAAATTATTGATAATCTTAGTGCCGTAAATACAAGCAAATTCGGCGTACATAATTTTGTAGTTGCAGGCAAAAGTGTAGATAGTGATATAGACACCGAAACAATTTATGTCAAAAATAAAACCTTAATTAATGAAATAGCTAAACAAAAATATGACAGCATTACCGTAGTAGTATCAAGCCAAAAAAGTAAAGAAGAATTGCGTAAAATATTACCTAGTCAAGAAATTCTTACCATTTCCGAAATAAAAGGGCTTGAGCGTGATATCGTGGTACTTTATGAAATTATCGGTGATAATTTAGATAAATGGAAAGCGTTAGAACGCACATTAATAAATCGTAAACAAGCTAAAGAAAATTCTGTTTTTAGGTATTACTTTAACCTATTTTATGTTGGCATAAGTAGGGCAAAAGCTCATTTATATGTTGTAGAACATAATGAAGTAGGCTTGCTTAAAGACTTTTTTGATAACAATTTTGATAATCTTGATGTAAAATGTGCAATTGATAAATTAAATAAAGTAGCTAGCAAAATTTTAGTAGACCAAAACGAACTAGCAAACAGAGTCGGACAATTTATTTCACTCGGACAATTTGACAATGCAGGATTTAGTGCAAACAAAATTGTTGATGACATAGAAAAAACGGCTTTATTTAATAGAATTCAAGTAAATGAAGATTTTGTTTCTAAAGGACAATACAAACAAGCAGGAATTGCTTTTTGGGAATTGGGTATGTTTGACGATGCAAATACGCAATTTTTACTTAGCGGAGATAAGATTCTAATTGACCTTATGGGTGCTTGCAAAACCGGGCAAAGTGACTTACTTGATATTGATATTATTAAATTTTTGCCTGAAGTATCGGATAACAAAATAGCTGTAGAGCTAATTTTACAAACTTTAAATAAGGATTTAGTGAAAACTAAAGAAACTCAAAAAAATTTGAACAATAGATTTAGAAAAATGAAGGAGCAATAATTATGGACAATCAAGATATTAATAAGTTAGTTGATGCTTTTATCCAATATAAAGAAATGCTAACACCAATTCAAGGTAATCTTAATGATTTTGTTATTACTTATGATAAGTTAAAAGAAGATATAGACAAATTAAATAATTCTTTTGGCGGTGATGCTGCAAAAAAAATGGAACAAATTTATCAAAGTTTGGCAAATCAAGCAAGCAATGCTAGCCAACTTTCTACTAAAATAGATAAATTTGTCGGCTTATCAGATAAATATTTATCGGGTATGAACACTATGATAAATGCAATGGACAAAATTTCTAAGAAAATTGAAGTTGTTGACCGTTTGGAAGAAAAAGCGGAAAGTCAAATTGCTTTACTTGACGAACTTTTGGAAGAAAAAAAGAAAAATTACGATATTAGTCAATTACAAAAAACCTTGGCAAATTATAATTCTAACGTACAAAAAGTAAGCGAATTTATTAATAAAGATGTAGCAGACTCAATTGGCGAAAACAGTAAAAAGTTAGATGCAATAAGTAATGCTAATGAAAAATTATCCAATAAAATAGAAATAGAAAATGAGAATGTAACTAAACTTATAGAAAAATACTCTGCTTCTAGTAATATTCTTAATAAAATAGTTGAAAAAGAAGATGTAAATGAAATTTATCTATTCGAAATCTTAGATAAATGGGCTGAAAGTAGAAAAATTAAGAAAAAAGATAAAAACTAAATAGAATTAGTTACAATTTGCAAAAACAAGTAAAGTTTACTTTTGGAGAAAAAGTGATACAAAATAAAGAAAATATGGATTTATATTTAGCATTAAAAAATGACGATTTAGCGACATTTGATGCAATTATAGAACAAAAAAGAGGTAATTTATCTCTTTGTTTTGGTCGTTTTCCTATACTTTCTATTTGTTATTTATATAAAAGTAAAAAAATAATAGCAAGCTATGAAAAGAAATTAGCAAAAATAAAAACCTACATTATCATAGATGAAGAATTTGACCTTTACGAAATTTTTAAGAAAAAGGCAAAGCGTACTTTACGGCTTTATGTATATGAAGACAGACTAGTTACCCCTCCCGAAATGCTCGCTATAATTGGCGAACTCAGATATTTAGAAAGTAACTATTCCACTCTTTTTGAAAATGAACAAACTACTAATAACTTAAAACAAATTTGTCGATTACAATATAGTAGTAACATAATAGTTGAAGATTTCGGCATTATTTTCCCAAAACAGCCATTATCAACAAAACAAAAGAAAATTTTTAAGCTTACGGCAATTTTGGCTTTAGCTTTTATCGTAATATTCGTAAGTATTGGATTAGGATTTTTGGGTGTAATGGGATTAGGCACTATTAGCAACCCTATAAAAATTAATTCGGAAAAACAGTTAGAAATGGCACTAAATAATAAAAATAGTCGTTATTATAAACTAACTAAAGACATTAATTATAATGGAAGTATGGTTGAAAACTTTGTTGGTGATTTAGATGGTAATGATAAAAAAATAACAATAACAAGCCCAAATACAATTATAAATAATTTAACTGGGAATATTGAAAATGTGAATTTTGTTATTACTGATATTGAAAGAACTATAGAAAATAACGGTGCATTAATTATTAATAATTCTACGGGAATAATCGATAATGTCGATTTAGAAATTAGCGGTAAATTAAATGAAGACAACGAGGAAGCCACACTTATTTTCTCAGCTTTTGTCGGTGAAAATTCTGGAAAAATTACTAATTGCAACGCACTTATTAACATAGAATATTTAGGAAATGGAACTGGCGATGCATCATTTTCTACAATTGTAGGAACAAATAATGGCGAAGTAAATAATTGTACAATAAAAGAAAATTCCGTTATTATTACCGACACAATTGATGTTGCAGGAATTGCTATCCATAATGAAGAAAGTGGAAAAATTTATGATTGCATAAATAATGCAAGCATTACACAAAATTCTAATTGTTTACTGTGGAATCCTAATACAAGTGGCATTGTCATTGCGAATGTTGGTGCCGTAAAAAATTGTGTAAATAATGGCACTATCATTTCTACTACTACCGCAGATACAAACGAAATAAGTGTTTTTGGCTCTGGTATTGCTTGTACAAATATAGGCGTAATAGAAAAAAGTAAAAATGTCGGTGAAATCAAGGTAAATAGTGAAAATTCAATTATTTACGCCGGTGGCGTAGTTGCTTACAATAGCACTAGAGAATCATATTTGGAAAATGATAGCAACTTTGGACAAATAACAGTACAAACAAATAATGAAACTAAAATATTTGTTTTTGCAGGCGGAATCGCTGGATTTAGTGCAGGAGCAATAGTTAATTGTTTTGCCGATACAAATATTGTTACTACAAATACCATTGATGGCGACACTCGTATGACTTGGTTAGGAGGCATAATAGGAATACAAAATGTGACTGGACTTGGCGAATATATTGATAATAACTATTATGTAAAAAAAGATAATATGCTTTTTGGAATAGCTTCTCAATTATCTAATAATGTAATTTTTATTGGAATAGATACGAATTGTAACGGACTAGAATCTCTAGAAAAACTTAAAGAAAAGGGGGTATATTGGGAATGAAAAATTCTAAGTTTTTAAATATTTTTAATATTATCGCTTTTATCATAGGAATTCTCGATATCGCTTTTTTGATTTTTGGCGTTGTAGAATTTATATTATATATATTGCAAATTAGCTTTGTACCACTACCATTCTTTATTATTGCTATTGCTATTGTAACAATAAACATAATATTATTAATAAATTTGTGTGTATATTTATTCATAAGAAAACATAATACTACAAAATAACTATTTTAATACAAAAATAACATTTTCTTTATTCAAAAAAACCATATAACTTACTTTACATTAGTAAGTTTTTTTATTTTTCAAAATATAATTAATAAAATATAAATAATTATGCAAAAATGCTTGCTTATATTCTCAATAAGTGTATAATGTATGTATAAAATGTATATTATACAATATATATACATTAATTAATAAGAATTATAATTGCGTTAAGCAGGAGGCAAACAAAATGAAAAAAATAAAGAAAGTAGTACTAGCATATAGCGGTGGTTTGGATACATCAATTATGATATGTTGGTTAAAAGAAAATTATGGACAAGATTTAGAAATAGTAGCAGTTAGTGGCGATGTAGGTCAAGCTGATGAACTTGATGGTTTGGAAGCAAAAGCAATAGCCACTGGTGCAAGTAAGTGTATCGTAATGGATTTGAAAAAAGAATTTGTAAATGATTACATATTCCCTTGTATTAAAGCCGGTTCTGTTTACGAAAATGATTACTTATTAGGTACTTCACTTGCCCGTCCACTTATCGGAAAAAAATTAGCTGAAATTGCACTTGCAGAAAATGCAGATGCGATTGTTCACGGTTGCACAGGAAAAGGCAATGACCAAGTTCGTTTTGAACTTGCAATAAAAGCTTTTGCACCTAATATGACTGTTATTGCACCTTGGCGTATTTGGGATTTGAAAAGTCGTGAAGAAGAAATTGAATATGCGGAAGCACATAATATCCCATTGAAAATAAACAGAGAAACAAATTATAGTAAAGACAAAAATATGTGGCATTTATCTCACGAAGGTTTGGATTTGGAAAACCCAGCAAACGAACCTAAGTACAATAAAATATTGGAAATGATGGTAAGCCCACAAAATGCACCAAATGTAGAAGAAAAGGTAGAAATTGGTTTTGAAAAAGGTATTCCTGTTTCACTTAATGGTAAAAAAGTAGATGGCGTTACACTAATTGAAAAACTTAATGTGATAGCAGGCAAAAATGGCGTTGGTATTGTTGATTTAGTAGAAAACAGACTTGTAGGAATGAAAAGCCGTGGCGTTTATGAAACACCAGCAGGCACTGTTCTTATGTCAGCACATAGTTATTTAGAAACAATTTGTCTAGACAAAGAAACCGCTCATTTTAAGCAAATTGTTGCACAAAAATGGGGCGAAATGATTTACAACGGACAATGGTTTACCCAACTTACTGAAGCAATTTGTGCTTTTGTCGATAGTACGCAACAAAATGTTACAGGTACTGTTAAGTTAAAACTATACAAAGGTAATATAATTCGTTGTGGTGTTGAAAGTGAATATTCACTATTCAATCCAGAATTTGCATCATTCGATGATGATGGCGGTGTTTACAATCAAATGGATAGTCAAGGTTTTATTAATTTATTTGGACTTCCAATTAAAGTAAACGCATTATTAAAAGAAAAGTTAAACAATAAATAGGAGCTAAAAATGGCAAAACTATGGGAAGGCAAATTTGAAAAAAAACTAGATAATTTGGCTGAAAAATATAATAGCAGTATTGCAGTTGATTGCAAAATTTATGTCGAAGATATATTAGGTAGTATTGCCCACGCAAAAATGCTAGGCAAATGCGGAATTATTAACGACGATGAAAGCAAGCAACTTGTTGCGGGACTAAATTTGCTTTTAGAAAAAATTAATTCTGGAGAAGTTGATATTGATTTCAGTTATGAGGATATTCATTCTTTTGTAGAGTTTAGCCTTACTGAAATGCTCGGCGATGTTGCAAAAAAATTACATACAGCTAGAAGTCGTAACGACCAAGTTGCTACCGATTTTAAGTTATATGTGTTGTCAATGTCAAAGACTATTAAGGCAGAATTATTATCTCTAATTACTATTATTAATGAAGTTGCTAGCGAAAATATTCATACATTTATGCCTGCTTATACGCATTTACAACCTGCCCAACCTACTAGCTTTGCACATTATGTGTTAGCTTACGGACAAATGCTATCGAGAGATGTTATGCGTTTAGAAAGTTTTGTAACAAACAATAACAAGTGTCCACTAGGCAGTTGTGCCCTTTGTGGAACAACATACAATATAGATAGGTTCTTTACCGCAACTGAATTAGGCTTTGAAAATCCTTGCGAAAATTCCATTGATGGAGTTAGCGATAGAGATTTTGTCGTAGAAATGCACTCCGATATTTCTATGATAGCAATGCATCTATCTAGATTTGCTGAAGAAATGATTTTGTTTTGTTC
>JBAXZI010000052.1:0-12865 GCA_041670385.1 Clostridia bacterium
CAGCTATGCGTGGAGTACCACAAATCGAAGTTACTTTTGATATTGATGCAAATGGTATTGTTAGTGTAACTGCAGCTGATAAAGGTACTGGTAAAACTAGTAATATTACTATTACCGCATCAAGCAATTTAAGCGATAGTGATATCGATGCAGCGGTTAAGGAAGCTGAAAAATACGCTGAAGAAGACAAGAAGCGTAAAGAAATGGTTGATATGAAAAACGATGCAGAACAACTAATTCTAGCAACTGATAAAGCTGTAACTGAAGCTGGTGACAAAATTTCAGCTGAAGATAAAGAAGCTTTAGAAAATGCAAGTAAAGAAGCTAAGGAAAATCTAGATAAGGCAAAAACTGTTGAAGAATTTAAGGCAGTAAGTGAAAATCTTAGCAAAGTTTGTAATCCAATTTTTACAAAATTGTATCAACAAGCTAATCCAAACGGTGGTGCAAACCCTGGCAATGGTGCACAAGATGGAACTACTGATGATAGTACTATTAATGTAAACCCTGATGATATTCAATAAAGGAAATATAAATGGCTAATAAAGATTATTATGCATCACTAGGAGTTGATAAAAATACGAGTGCGGACGAAATAAAGTCCGCATATCGTCGTAAAGCGAAATTATATCATCCTGATAAATTTGCTGCCGCTGATGATGCAAAGAAAAAAGAAGCAGAAGAAAAATTCAAAGAAGTGCAACACGCTTATGATATACTAAGTGACCCACAAAAAAAAGCTGCATATGACCAATATGGAAGCGAAGATGGTCCAATGGCTGGCGGTGGTGCCGGAAGTGGATTCGGTGGTTTTGACTTTAGCGGAGCAGGTGGCTTTGGCGATATTTTCAGTGATATTTTCAGTTCTTTCACTGGCGGTGGAGGAAGTGGTTCTCGAAGCAGTAGACGGGCAAGAGTAGTTGATGGTGATGACATAGAATTAATCCTCGACCTCACATTTAAGGAAGCTTGTTTTGGTGTAAATAGTAAGTTAGTAAGATTTACTAGAATAGAAACTTGTCCTACTTGTAATGGTACAGGTGCTAAAGACCCAATGAGTATTCAGACTTGTCCAAAATGTCACGGAACAGGGCGTATTGTTGTAAATCAAAGAACTCCATTCGGTGTAATGCAAAGTGAAAGAGCTTGCGACCAATGTGAGGGAACTGGTAAAATAATAAAAGAAAAATGTGTGGATTGTCACGGTAAAGGAAGAATAAAAAAAGTTCACGAAGTAAAAGTAAATATTCCAGCCGGTGTAGAAAACGGTCAAATGCTTACTATGCGTGGTGAAGGTAGTGTTTCTCCTGAAAAAGGTGGCAGTAATGGCAATTTAATATTAAAATTTAGAGTAGCAACTCACCTTATTTTTACAAGAGATGGGGTAAATTTAAGTTTTGTTTTGCCAATTACAATTTTTCAAGCAACTTTAGGTGATAAAGTACAAATACCTACACTTGATAAACCAGTAGCCATTGATATTCCAGCAGGAACTCAAAATGATACTGTTATTAGAGTCAAGGGCAAAGGTGTAAAATATTTGCGTAAAGATGCTTTTGGCGATTTGTATGTCAAAGTATTGGTTGAAGTTCCTGTTTTAAGCAGTATTAAAGAAAAAAAGGATTTCAAAGATATGGCAAACCAGTTTGATAAAGCAAAATATGATAGAATTAATAGGTTTAATAAAAATCTAAGGGATATTGATTAAATGAAATGGTATGAAATTATTGTAAATACCAATACAGAAGGTACCGAACTAATAGCCGATGTTTTCTTTTCTATAGGTTGTAATGATGGTGTCAAAATTATCGATAAAAATGACATTATAGATATGAAAAACAATCAAAGAATTTGGGATAATATCGACAACGATTTACTCAATTGTAGCGAAGTAGCTAAGGTTAGTGGTTTTGTTGAAGAACAAGACCTTAATGAAAAAATAAGTGATTTGAGAAGTTTATTGGAAGAACGCAAAGTCTTTTTTGGCGAAATTACATATAAAGAAACTGAAAATGAGAATTGGGAAGAAATGTGGAAACGCTATTATTCGCCAGTTTTAGTAGGTAAATTCGCTATTGTTCCTAATTGGTACAATTATGAAAATAAAGATAATAAATTGGTGATTTATATAGAACCAGGTATGGCGTTTGGCACAGGCGAACACGAAAGTACAAAGTTATGTTTGACACTTATGAGCGACATTGATTTTACGGGCAAAAAAGTTATTGATGTAGGTTGTGGCAGTGGTGTTTTGGGCATTGGTGCAATCCTTTCAAAAGCAAAATTATGTTGTATGTACGATATTGATTCAATAGCGGTAGAGGCATCTAAAGAAAATTGTTTGAGAAATAATATAGATATGAAATTAACTAATATACAAGTTGCTGATTTGCTTAATAGAAATACTGAAGTAGGCGATATTGTACTTGCAAATTTAACCGCAGATATTCATATTAGATTATCAAAAAATTTATCAAAATATATAGAGAAAGATGGTATCTTAATTTGTTCGGGTATTATAAATTCTAGAAAGAACGAAGTAATAGAAATATTTGAAAAGTGTGGTCTAAAGCTAATAAAACAAATTAATATGGGAGAATGGAACGGTTTGCAATTTAGCAAATAAAATTAATTATGGATTTGAAAAGATTTTTTGTTTTTGAAGATATTTTGGGTAGTGACATTATTTTAAAAGGTAATGAATTTTATCATGCAATAAAAGTTACTAGGCATAAAGTTGGTTACAAACTTATTATAAGTGATAATAAAGACAAAGATTACTATTGTACAATTACTAAAATTAATAGTGATAATTTAATAGCGCATATAGATGAAATAAAATTAAATGATAAAGAATTAAGAAAAGATATCTTATTATTTATTGGAATAAATAAAGAAATTGATACAAGCGTGCAAAAAGCGGTAGAGTTAGGTGTAAATAGAATTTATCCAATAATAACTAAGCACGGTAATGAAAATAGTATAAATAAAGAAAGATTACAGCGAATTATTTTGGAAAGTGCTAAACAATGTGGTCGTTCTAAATTGCCGACACTAAATGATGTAATTGACTTTACAGCTGCTATTAATGTAGCTAAAGATACAAAAGCATTTCTTTTTTATGAATTTGAAGAAGATAGAAAAGTATCTAGTGTAAGCCAAATTACAGAAGATATGGTATCTGTTATTATCGGAAGTGAAGGCGGATTTTCACTAGAAGAAATAGCTATGTGCAGAGAAAATAATATAGAAACTTACACTTTAGGCAAAAGGATATTACGGGTAAATACAGCTTTAGTATCCGCACTTACATTAGTAATTGATAAAGTAGAGTAGGGAAAATAAATGAAAATAGTCGTTTTTAATTTAGGTTGTAAAGTTAATCAATATGAAAGTGATGCTATTTCTCAAGAACTTAGAGAAATGGGGCATTTTGTAACTTGCGACTTAGAAAAAGCGGATTGCTACATAATCAATACTTGTGCTGTTACGAATGAAGCAGAACGAAAATCTAGGCAAGCTATAACTAGATGTCGCAAATATAATCCAAAAGCAAAAATATTAATTTGTGGTTGTGCAAGTCAAAAAAATCCTGAAAGTTTTAATAAAGATGGCGTTATTTTTATGTCAGGTGTTGGAAAAAAACAAGATATAATAAAACACATTGACGATTTAGAATTTACACAAAACTTATGTGATTTACCTAAAATTTTTGAAAATCAAAATCTAACTTTACCTAATAGAACAAGGGCATATGTTAAGATACAGGACGGGTGTGATAATTTTTGCAGTTATTGCATTATACCATATTTAAGAGGTAGAAGTCGTTCTCGTAAAATAGATGATATTGTAGCGGAAGTTACCGTTTTGGCAAAACAAACAAAAGAAATAGTGCTTATTGGAATTAGTTTGCAGCAATATGGTAAGGATATTGGTAGTTCGTTAGTTGAATTAAACAATGCTTTAGCAAATATTGATGTTAGGATAAGATTAGGTTCTTTTTATGTAGATGCAATTGATGAGAATTTATTGGTTAGTTTGAAAAATATGCGTAATTTTTGCCCACATTTTCATTTATCTTTACAAAGTGGTTGCGATTCAGTGCTAAAAGCTATGAATAGGCATTATATAACTGCGGAATATTTTGATAAAGTGAAATTGATTAGAAAATTTTTTCCAAATGTAGCTATAACTACAGATATTATTGTTGGTTATCCTACAGAAACAGATATTGATTTTGATATAACAATGGAATTTGTAAAAAAAGTAGGGTTTGCTGATATACATATTTTTCCGTTTTCTTCAAGAGAAGGCACAAGAGCAAGTAAATTAAAGTTAATTAATAAGGAAATAGTAAATTCAAGAAAACAAAAGCTACTTGAATTAAAACAAGAATTAATATATAATTATTTAATAGAGAATTTATCAATAAAACAAGATGTTTTATTTGAGGAAAAAATAGATAATTATTATGTAGGATATTCAAAAAATTATATAAGAGTCTATTCAGCAATGGATAATGTGATAAATCAAATAGTACAAATTACACCTATAGAAATTTATCAAGATGGATTAAAAGGAGTATATGTAAATGAATAAAGATTGTATTTTTTGTAAAATAATTGCAGGAGAAATTCCTTCAAAGAAAGTTTTTGAAAATGAAGATATGATTATTATAAATGATATTAGTCCTCAAGCGAAGTGTCATTATTTAATGATTCCCAAAAAACATTATGAAAATATAGGTGATTTAGCCACAAATGACCCCGAACTTTTAGGTCGGTGTTTTGCTAAATTTGCTACATTAACAGATACATTAGGATTAGGAAATGGTTATCGTATCATAACGAATAAAGGTTATGATGGTTGTCAAAGTGTAAATCATATCCATATTCATATACTTGGTGGAGAGCATTTGTCAGAAAAAATGGGTTAGTATCAATATTGAAAATATAAGAATAAGGAAGTTTTCATAAGTTTATGAAAACTTCTTTTTTTTTGCTATTGAATATCACTTTGTTATGTGATAGAATATTTTTATAAACATTTTAGGAGAAAATAATGCAAAAAAATAATAAATTAGGTGCAAAACTCTGGATTACAGTTATTTTATTTGGATTGGTAGGTCAAATTGCTTGGATAGTTGAAAATATGTACTTCAATGTGTATATTGATAGGACAATGTCAACAAACCCATTCGCAATTTCTATAATGGTCGGGGCAAGTGCAATAGTAGCTACTTTTGCCACATTAATAGGTGGTATATGGTCCGATAAAATAGGACACAGAAAATATTTTATGAGTATTGGCTATATTGTTTGGGGCTTATCGATTATGGCGTTTTCATTAATTAAAGTAAGTAATATGCAAGAATGGTTCGGTTTATCACGTTCTAATTCGGTAATTATGGCAATAACTTTCGTAGTTTTAATGGATTGTGTAATGACTTATATTGGCTCAACGTCGAATGATGCTTGTTTTAATGCTTGGGTTACAGATAATACCAATACCCGAAACAGGGGGCGTATAGAGGGCGTTTTGGCGATTATGCCATTGCTTGCTACCGGTTTAGTATTTGGTGTATTTGACGGAATGACTCAAGATACATATAAAAATCCACTTACGGGAGAAACCAAATTAGGTTGGGCAGAAGGTTGGCAAAAAATACAAACAGGAAATTGGACTTTATTTTTTGTTATTTTGGGTTCTATAATTATATTGGTTGGAATAATAAGTTTATTTTTAATAAAAGATTCACCTACATTAAAACCAAATGAAACATCTAAATTCAAAAATATGTTTTATGGTTTTAAACCTAAAATAATTAAAGAAAATAAAAATTTGTACCTTACTTTAGTAGCAATGGGATTAATCGGTATTGCAAATAATAGCTTTATGGCTTATCTAATAATGTATATTGAGAGAACGCTAGGTTTTTCCAACTATATAATCCCAGTTGGTATAATTATTTTTGGTGCAGCTGTAAGTAGTGTTATTTTCGGTTTTTGGGTAGATAATAAATTAAAAGACCGTAGAAAAACTATGATACCTTTAGTTATTATATACGTTTTTGGTGCTTTGTTTATGCTTGTTGCAAGTCCTCTTTGCTTTGAAAAAGGTTCGATTGCGCTAATGGTAATGTTGTGTATCGGTGGTTTTATTCTTATGGGTACAAACCTATGCTTAGCAACTGTACTAACAGCAACTACAAGGGACCTAACACCAATTGATAAAATCGGATTATTCCAAGGTGTAAGAATGTTTTTTTGGGTACTTATCCCTATGATAATTGGACCTCTTGTTACTGCAATTATTAATTCGGGAAGTCCAATTGTTGCAGAAGATACAGTAAACAATATTGTAATAAGAAATTATACTCCATTAATGTTTATAGCTTCAGCTATTGCAGGTGGTTTGGCTATTATTCCAGTTGTTTTATTGAACAAAGCATCACTTGAAGAGATGCACCCGTTTGATGATAATAATATTAATAGTGAGAGTTTAGAAGTGAACTAATAAATATAACAAATAAATAAGTAAAAAAAAACACCTAGTTCAATTTGAACTAGGTGTTTTATATTTTTAGTATTTTCTTTTCTTTGCGTTTTCAGCTTTCTTTTTTCTTCTAACGCTAGGTTTTTCATAAACTTCGTGGCGTTTTAGATCTCCAATGATACCATCAGTAGAACATTTTCTTTTCCAACGACGAAATGCACTGTCTATAGATTCATTATCTTTAACATGTACTGTTGCCATTAATTATCACCCCCTCGTTGTTTATTTACAATTATAATATACTTATTACCCATAAAAGTCAATAATATTTCGATATTAATTTGATTTATTATTATAAATGTCGAAAAAAAATATTTTATGACTACTTTTGCATAAGAATTTTATTTTTTTATATTTATGCTAAACTTTTTATATACCTAAATTAAGGAGAAAATTTATGAAAAACAACAATAGCAATGGGGCACGCATAATCTTCAAACAAATAAAGAAGAGAATGACAAATCTTGATTATGAAAATATTCAACCGGTTAATGATAGTGAAGTTTTTTATGTTAATAATCGTACATTATCTAGGTCTGAAATAGAAAAAATGAGCAATAAAGTTCGGGCAATTCTTTCTAGTGAAGAAAATGTAAACAATCCATTATTACAGATAATTCCGAATAAAGATGAGTACAATAATATTGATAATGAAGCGAAATCAAAATATATTTTGGAGCTTAGTAAAATATATACAAAGTTGAGAAAAAAAATAGTTAAATAATTTTTTTTAATTAATTAGGATATTTGTGATATTTGTCGAATTTTAGTATTATAAAGGTAAAAGTAATAGAATAAATGGCAAGATACTCAGAATCATTTCTAAATCAAATTAAAGAAAAAGTAGATATTGTAGATTTAATATCTAGTTATATTTCCGTGAAGAGTAAAGGTCGCGATTATTGGGCTTGTTGTCCATTTCATAACGAAAAAACGCCCTCTTTTCAAATCAGGCAAGATTTTCAATATTACAAATGTTATGGTTGTGGCAAATCTGGTAATATTTTTACTTTTGTAATGGAGTATGAAAAAATTTCATTTGTTGAAGCAATAGAATTTTTAGCAAATAAAGCTGGTTTGGAACTTCCTGACCAAACTAATGATATAGCTTACATAAAAAGAAAAGAAGACATTGATAAAATTTATGAAATAAATAAAGCTGTGGCAATTTTTTACCACAAGAATTTGTTTTCGACTAAAGGCGAAAAAGGTTTAGAATATTTTCAATCACGACAATTAGATAATAAAATGATATCCACCTTTGGAATGGGCTATTCTTCAGATTTTGATAGTCTACCTAAATATTTAGAAAAAAAAGGTTATGATATTGCATCTATGAAAATGGCTGGTGTAATTGGTATCAATGAGAAAAATAATTCACCTTATGATTTTTTTGGTGGTAGAATAATTATTCCTATTATTGACGCTAATGGAAATATTATTGGCTTTACCGCAAGACTTTTAGAAAAAAAACCCGAGTTCGCAAAATATAAAAATACGAGCAATACGCTTGCTTTTGATAAACGAAAAAACCTTTTTGGTATAAATTTACTCAAAAAGCTACGTATGCAGGGTACTAGAAAAGTAATTTTGGTAGAAGGGCATATGGATGTTGTTGGGTTATATCAATATGATATAAAAAATGTAGTAGCATCTATGGGCACATCACTAACGATAGAACAATGTCGTCAACTAAAAAAATATGCAGATATAGTATATGTTTCTTTTGATGGAGATAGTGCAGGACAAAACGCGACTATGCGTGGACTGGACATACTAAAAAAAGAAGGACTTGAAGTTCGTGTAGTTATGCTTACGAACAATTTAGACCCAGATGATTATGTAAGAATTAATGGCAAAGAAGGTTATCAAAAATTATTAGATGATTCAATGCCCCTAATTGATTTCAAATTACATAATATAAAAAAGAATTATACACTTAATTCTTATGATGACCGTTCTAAATATGCTATTGAGGCTATTAATGTATTAAGTAGTTTAGATTCGTTAGAACAATCTATTTATGTAAAAGAAGTTGCTAAATTGAGCAAAATAAGTGAAGATGTATTGTTAGGACAGGTACAAAGCAATGAAATAGACAATCAAGAAGCTGAACGATTAAAAAGAGAAAAAATTAGTAAACAAAGCTTGCAAGACAATACTAACATTATAGTTGCTGAAAGATTTGTATTAAGTGCTATTTTACATTTAGAAAGTTGTGTAGATTTTGCTAAAATTGAAGATAGTTTGTTTAGCACAGAGAATCACAAAAAAGTGTTTGATTATATAAAAAAATGTATAATTAATCAATCACAACCCAAATTAAATGATATTTATGAAGTACTGGAAAATGATGAAGAATGTATATTCATAATTGATGCAATAGAGAAATATTGTGATTTAGAAAATAGAAATACATTTTATGACCAAAGTTTGAACAAACTAAAGGAAGAACAAAGAAAATCAAAATTAGTAGAACTGCAAGATTTATTCAAGAAAGCTACTACTAAAGAAGAAAAAGATGAACTAAAAGATAAGTTAAAAAATTATCAAAACAAAAAAAATAACTAAAGGAGTTATGGTGACAAATATGTCCGAATTAAAAGAAAGTCAATTAGTAGAATTGGAAAAGATTGCGGAATCATTTAAACATAAAAAAAGTATAACTGAAGATGAATTAATAATTAAAGTTGAAAAATTGGATTTTGGTGCTGAAGATATGGAAGATATCCTAAATTTCTTCAAAACAAAAAATATTGAAGTTATTTCTTCTGAGCAACAAAAAAATAATGATGATTTATTTCAAAAAATGATGACTGAAATAAATGTTGAAGATTCAGTCAAAATGTACCTTAGAGAAATCGGTAAAGTTCCATTGCTTACGGCAGAACAAGAATTAAGTTTAGCAAAAAGAATGGAAATAGGCGATGCAGAAGCAAAAACTCAACTTATAAATGCAAATTTAAGACTAGTAGTTAGCATAGCAAAGCGTCACGTTGGACGTGGAATGCAATTTTTGGATTTAATTCAAGAAGGTAATTTAGGTCTTATGAAAGCCGTAGACAAATTTGACTACAAAAAAGGATTCAAATTTTCTACTTATGCAACTTGGTGGATAAGACAAGCTATTACTCGTTCTCTTGCCGATCAAGCAAGAACTATTCGAATACCTGTTCATATGGTAGAAACTATTAATAAACTAACTAAAGTTAGTCGTACCTTATTGCAACAATTAGGTAGAGAACCTACCCAAGCGGAAATTGCGGAAGCTATGGGAATTAGTGAAAGTAAAGTTGCTTCAATTCAAAAAATTGCTCAAGACCCAGTATCATTAGAAACTCCAATAGGTGAAGAAGATGATAGCCATTTAGGCGATTTTATTGAAGATAAAAATTCCGCTAGCCAAATTGAAATTGCGGAAACAAGAATGTTAAAAGAAGAAATAGAAAGTATATTAGCAACACTTGCACCTAGAGAAGCAATGGTTCTTATTTTAAGATATGGTTTGCGTGACAATAGACCTCGTACACTTGAAGAAGTAGGAAAAGTATTTAATGTAACAAGAGAAAGAATAAGACAAATTGAGGCTAAGGCATTAAGAAGATTAAAACATCCAAATAAAATGAAAAGACTTAAAGATTTTATGGATAAATAATTTATGATAAAACTTACAAAAAGATTGCAACAAATATTAAATTTAGTCGAAAATGTAGATACACTTGCTGATATCGGCTGTGACCACGGGAAATTAATAGTTAGTGCAATTGTCAATAAAAAAGCAAAAAATGGTATTGCTGTAGATATAAGTTATGATAGCTTGCATAAAGCTAAGTTATTAGCAAAACAGTACGATGTTGATGATAATATTGATTTTTTTGTAGGGAATGGTACAAATCCGATTGAAAATAAAGTTAATTGTATAGTAATTGCTGGAATGGGAGGCATAGAAATATCCAAAATTTTGGCACAAGGTGATAAAAGTGATAAATATATTTTAGTACCACATCAAGATGCTTATATATTGCGTAAATATCTTAGAGATAATGACTATGCGGTAGAAAAGGATTTTGTAGTAGAAGATAAAAAATTTTATTCGTTAATTGTAGCGACAAAAGGTAGCAACGACTACAAAGATGCCGAAATATATATAGGAAAAAATTATCCGAAAAGCAATGACTTTGATTTGAGAAATAAAAAAAGATATCAAGATATTAATAAAATAATAAAACAACAAAAAGACAATAATAGCATTAAAGAATTAGATAGCAATTTGCTAGATGAGTGGGAGGTTTTGAAAAATTATTATGATACTAAAAGTTAAAAATATATTTGATAAAATAAACGAATTTGCCCCATATAATTTACAATCAGACTATGATAATAGTGGTATAATGGTCGGCGATAGGGATATGGTAACAAACGGCATTTTGGTAACCTTGGATACAACTTTACCCGTTCTTATTCAGGCTAAAGAATTTGGTTGTAATGTAGTTGTAGAACATCACCCGATTATTTGGGGTGGTTTGAAAACTATCGACCCACAATTACCCAATAATGATGCAATTTGTTATGCCATAAAAAATGATATAGCAATAATTTCAGCACATACAAACTTTGATTTTGCAGAAAATGGATTAAATGACTTTGTGGCAAAAAAGATGGAATTAAACAGTATTACAAAACAAAATTTTGATAGTCCAAGAATTGGAGTTCTAAATAAAATTACTACTTTAAAAGAATATGCAAAAAAATTATCAAATATTTTTGGTGATAAAAATGTTCTTACTGTAGGTAATTTGGATAAACCAATACAAAAAGTAGCTGTTATTAACGGCGGAGGTGGTTCTGACGCCGATATAATTATGGATACATATAGAGCCGGTTGTGATGTTTATGTTAGTGGAGAAATAAAACATAACGTAGGACGTTTGGCAAAAGAATTAAATTATGCTATAATACAAATAAATCATCAAAACTGTGAGCTTGATTTTATTCCACTTATGGAAGAAAAACTAAAAGAAAAAATTAATACAATAAATGTTTTGTCAACTACTATGTTGACAAACCCATTCAATTAGGAGGGTATAAAAGTATGTCATTACAAAAAATGTTGGAATATCAAAAGATAGATTCAAAAATCTATCGTTTGGAAAAAGAGTATAACGAACTCGAAGAAAAAAAAGAATTTAATAAGTACCAAGGTTATTACAAAGAAAAAGCAAAATCAGTAATAATAGGTCAAAAAGAATTTGAAAACATAGTTGAAAAACTAAATGGCTTATTAGTTAAAGCAAAAGAGTTAAACGTTAATAAATTTGATTTATCTATAGAATCTAATAATGCTTTTGAAAATGAAGAAGATTTTGATAATTATGAGAAAAAATTAAAAAAATATCAAACTGAATTAAACGCAATTAATGAAACTTCTAATGAGTTACAAAAAAAATTAAGTGATTTATCACAAAGTAACAAGCAAATACTTAATAAATTGAGACAGTCTCAAGAACTTGCGTCTAAGTTTTTTGGAGTTATTCAACAAAAGAAAAAGAAAATGCAAGAACAAGCTAAACCAGAAATATTAAAGCGTGATGCAATAAAAGCCGAGATTGATGAAGATATTTTTAAAATATATGAAGAAAGAAGGAATCATCACATTTTCCCTGTATTTATGCCTTATAATGAGCCTAATTGCGGTGCGTGTGGTATAGATGTAAAAGCAGAGATATCCGAAAAATTTAATAGTCAAACTTTTGTTGAGTGTCCTCATTGTAGAAGACTTCTTTATAAAATTTAATATTAGATTTCATAAAATAAGTATTGTTTTTTGCCAATTTTAATGTGGTCAAACCAATATATGTAAGGAAAAATGAGTAGCGTTGTTGAAATATTGTAAAAAGTATGAAACAACGCTACTTTTGTATCTAAGGGTATTGTCGTTTCGAAAAATGATGATAGAAGTCCTGTAAAATATAAAAAACTGTTTAGAAAAACTCCTACAAAATTAAATAAAATATTAAATATAGCTACCTTAAGACCTAATTTACTTTTACCAATTGAAGCTAGAAATGGAGTCGAACAAGTACCTAAATTTGTTGCCATAATCATAACAACAGCACTATCTATATCAAGTAGTCCAAAACTTGCAATAGTTACTATGAGCACGCTAATAAGTGAAGAACTCTGGCATACGGCAGTAAGTAAGGCAGTAATAAAGAATAATGAGTATAAATTGCAATTTTTGAAAAGTTTTAAGTCAATTTTTGTTAGTACAAACGGTATTGCATTATTTACGATATATAAACCAATAAAA
>JBAXZI010000053.1:0-12576 GCA_041670385.1 Clostridia bacterium
TCATAAAAAATGCTATTCTAAAAACCAAAATGGATAATATATTCATTTACATTAAAAAAATCACTTAGTTTTATTGAAACAAAAGTGATTTTTTTAAATGGCGGGACAGCCAACACTCGTGTAGAACTAATCTACCTAAACTACACCTTCGCTTTAATAGTTAGGTTTTAAAGGATACTCAAATCATAAAAATTATAGTAGGGATTCTTAGTTTATATTTTTAACTTTTATAATTAATGCTCATTTCGATCCCTAAATTTATTTACTGGAATATACTTATCATCTTTTATGTATATTAAAGAACTCATATCTTTAAAATTAGATCCTTCTTTTTGAGTAAATGGAGAATCTTTTTTAATATCATTTTTTTCACCAATACATACCCAGAAAATATTTAAGCCATGTTCTTTTAAAAATTTAAATAGAACATCTCTTTTTATATATAAACCTTCAACATTCCCCCTTACAAGAGAAAAATCAATTGCAATTATTTCATTATTAATTGTAAATATGCCATTTTGCGGTTGTTTTATTTGTAAATTTTCCATTAAAATTGAAGAAGGTAAATAATAACTTACAACATCTTCTTTTGATGCATCATATTGTTCTTCCCACATATATTCATTCCAAGATGGAATGACTGAGCCGATCACTTTTCTAATTTTTTGGTTGTAAAATGTGGGATTATTCTTTATGGTTCGTATTTTTATAGTACCGTCTTTTTCTGTATTATTCAATATGTCAACTAATGGAATATTAATTTTTACTTTTTTTGTTGTGCCAGTATCCACTTCAATTTCAAATTTTTCGTCTTTAAATTCAGCTTTATACCCTGGTGACCAGCAAAATTCACGACTAAATAAACTATAATTAGAGCGCGATTCAGGAAACCATCTACCCCAAAAATGTTCAGGAGATAGTTTTTCTATAAAACTATCATATTCGGTAGTATTAATAAAATAAGCACTTATCATTCGCCATACTTCACGATAATCTTTATCATAGCCAGCCATACTTCGTTTCATTATATTCCCATGTAAAAACATCCATGAATTATCCTTGTTATCTGTAATGTCAATGTATTTTTCAAAATCCATTACATCATTTTGACATTCTGCCCATTTTAGATTATCAAAATCCCAATTATTGTATTGAGGTTGCTTTAAACCTAAGTCAAAATTATAAATTTTGTCATTATTAATCAAATCTAAAGTGGGATCAAAATCTCTCACATATGGATTCCAACTCCCTCTATATTTAATTGATTTCTCATTTCTATATCTTCCATCAAGTTTATTATGATCTGATACAATAGCTAGAATACGATAAAAAGAAATCCATTCATATTTTTTGCCAATCCTTTCAATTTTAGCAGTATTGTGTCTATTATAACCTTCCATTCTTTGAACTTGTCTATCATAATCCGAAAACATTTCATTTTCATACCCTAAATCATCTTTTATATACTTTAATGCATACAAATATAAATTTTTAATATTAATATTTTTAAAATAAGACAATGCTGATTCAAAAACATATCTGCCAAAATCTCCATATCCACCATTGATATTAGGTGTAAGAGAACTTTTTATTGCATTAGCTCCTGTAAATCCAAGTTCTTTATGGAATTCAAAATCTTTTTCTACTTCTTTGCTTATTTCGGGTATGGGATTAGTATTATATGGAGGACGGCATTTTTTTATATCAAATGATAATTTACACCTCAAATACTTTGCATATTCAATTATATTTAAAGCATAATCCCTTAAAAGTATATCTTCATAAACTATATTTTTATTAAATACGTATTTGAATATTAGTCCGCAAAAATTACTTAATTCATCTTTACTTATTTCAGAAGATTTAAGAATTGCACCATAAAATATCGCATAAAGCCTTTGGGCGACATAAGGATCATTCACATCGTTAAACATTTCCAAGATCTTTTCCATTGATTCGATGTCATCTTTCATTAAACTTACAAGGATTCTTGATGTTTTATCTCGTATTAATCTGTTTGATGATGTTAAAAACCACATTAATTCTATAAGATATAAAAGTTTTTGTTTTTTATTTCCCTTAAATTCATTGTTAATAAAATAATTAATAGTATGGAATAAATTAGTTCCCACATAATAATTTTGATTTATAAAAATAGTCCAAATTGAATCTCTAATGTTTAATGGTTTTGATTTTAAATAGTCATCTAAAACAAATGCATTTAGTGGGTTATCCAATCTTCCTGCCAACAATAAGTAAACATTAAACAAAATTTCTAATTGCTCTTTATTCGTTATATGTTTTTTAAGAGTTTGTTGAATTTTTTCTTTACATATACTATCATTTTTCCTGTAAACAAGATTAGTTATATATTCTTTTATGAATTGATTTGTGAGGTACTTATTTATAGTAATTTCGTCTATGATATCTAAAATTTCCTCTTTATATTTTTCAGAAACTATTATACTTAATGCACTAAAAATACCTAAAGCATTTGATTTTATTAAATTGCCATTTTTATTAACCTGTAACAATTTATTTATTATTTGAACTTTAATATCTTCATAATTTTGAGAACAATTAGTTATTATTTGGGCAATCATAAAATCACAAATTCTTTCATATCCAAAATATACAATCTGTTTGTCTTCATAGTAATAAGATACTAAGAGCTTTGATTTTAGCATCTTCTCAATAACTAGGTTACTATTCGATATATCCTTGTTTATTTCATATAATTTAAGAATATTTATCGATTTAACATTATTTTCATAAAAATATGATGCAAGATTTCCCAGAATATTATAACAATATGAAAAAGAATTTTCAATATTTAAAAGTTCTTTAATTTTCTTTTCCTCTTCTGTAATGTAATTTCTAAACATTGTAATTATTCCGTTTGAACCTAAACTTTCACTGCTTGAATATGTCATGCAAAAAATTTTTAGGAATAATGGATTATTATATTCATATGCTAAATAATCCATTGTTGTAATAGGGATCTTATAATATTTAAAATATTTTGTAACTGCTTCATCTATTACCCCATCAAATCCATTATGAGTAATAAGTATAATTTCATTCTTTTTAATTTTTTCAAGTATGGAATACGAAAAAATTTGTTCTTTGTATGTATTTCTAACTGTTCCAATAAATTTTATATGTTTATATTTTATAATTGCATTTAGAAATTCATTCAAATATTGTTTCCACACTGAATAATTTGAACATTCATTGATTGCATCCAACATTATAATTGTATCACTATTATCAATTTCGCCCATTCCTTCCAATATTTCAAAAAAAGTATTCATATCATATGAAATATTTAATTGTGTTTTAATTTGTTCCCAAGGCGTATTATTAGATATTAATTTTTGTCCAAGAAGCAATATAGTTCTACAACAGTTATTCCCTTGTTTCTCAGCCTCAAAGCCCAAAAGATGTGATTTGCCAACTCCTGCATCACCTTCTATTAATAATATGTTAGATTTATAACTATTATATAAAGAATTGTTATTAAAATTTATATCTTCCAAAATACCAACAAGCTGACTTAGTTGCATTCTTTCTTCATATAATTTATCAATTTTGTCTTTTTTATTCCAAGAATCTATCTTTTTGTTAATTTCTTTAATATAATTGCTTAACTGTTCTTTTTCTTCTTCAAAATTTTTATACCATTCAAAAATAAATTTAAAATTATTTTTATTAGGGACTGACAAAGTATTTATTTTATTACTTATTTTTTCTTTTATGGGATTTTCAAAATAAAATGATTTTAAGGATTGCTTCCAAATACTTATTTGATTTTCTAATAAAGTGTTGACTTCATTTGACATATACTTAATTTCAAAATAATTTTGAATATCTACATCAACATTTAATCCACTAATATATCTCGGTTCTAAATCTTCTAATGCCGTCTTTAAATTAGCATTAAAAAACTCTTTATTAAAACTATGTTTGCCAAAAAAGAGTTGTTTTATAGTTTCGTAACCCTTCGTTTCTATTACATCTAAAATCCCATTATTACAAAAACGTTCTACAATAATATTATTTTCCTTAAATAAATTTATAGTTTCTTTGTATTTTTCTGCATTTGGAGATAAATCATTATTACACATTAAATAAATGACATCCACTTGACCTTTATAGTTACTTATAGTAGTTTTAGCTGAATCATATATATCTTGATAATTATTTGTTTTAGCGAAATGTTTTGCTTGAAAACTAATCCTCTTACCATTACATAAAATAGGTTCAATTTCTATACCGGGATTATTATGGCAACATTTAAAATTGGCTTTGTTATCAAAAAAATAATAATTAAAAAATATTCTACACATATTTTCAAAAGCATCTTCTGGATCTTTTTGGTTTGTAAAATTAAAATCTTTCCAAGAAATCATCCTCTTCTCCTTTTATTTATAAACGACTAAAATTATTTAACATTATAACATATTAAAATAATAAATAAATTGAATTTGTAAAAAATTTGACAAAATTATTCAATTTATATGATACAATAAATGAGAAAATATATCTTTTTATAAATTATGAAAAATAAATTGGAGTTTTGTTTATGAGAGATTTAAGTAAAGTAATAAATGATATTAACGATGATATTGATAAAGATTTAAATTCTTTTACTAGAGAAAATAGAGCCTTTGTTGCAAAAAAAGTTCTTGAACCATTAAGAGATTTTGTTGAAGCTTTAAGTTTATATGTTTTTACAAAAGAAAAGTCAATTCTTTTAAATTATAATTATGACAACATACAAGAGGGTTTAAAATATATTAAAAATAATATAGATACTTTTTTTATATTTAAATTTCATGGAATGTTACAAGGATCCATTTCACATTATTATGAAAATGAAAATATTTCTGAAAGATTAATGATTAAATATTATGAATACCTAATATTAATGAAAAAATATTTAAAGTCAAATTACAATCTTGATATACTTAAAAATTTGTATAAATTCCAAGTTTATCAAGATCCAAAATTTTTGGATTACTATGAGTCTATTGCTAAAAAAGTTGATGGCGTTTTGCTCGAGAAAGGGTCTTTAATGTATGGTAATAGATATTATGTACAAAAAGTTACACAGTTTATAGTTTATAATGATATTTATTATGAAATCACACTATCTTCTTCTAATGATTATGCATCAAAATTTGATAGAACAATCGTGTATACTAAGACAAAAATTTTAGAGAACTATTCTATTAATGTAAAAATAGAAAGAAATAATATTACTGTTTTTGGCAAACAAATGCCTATTAATATTTTAAAAAGTTGGATGGTCTCAATACGTCCATGCGAAATAAATAATTTTTTACGAATATTCGGGTTATATGAAGATATTAAAACATCTAATAATGAATATGTTGCTATTATGGAATATTTAACTAAATATAGAATTAATTTAGTTGACATGATAAAATTTAATGACAATATTTATTTAAGGGTAAAAAATATACTTCTTGAAAAAGTTAAGTCTCCAAAAATAATTTTGTGTCTAGATCGATGCAAAGAATTAATTGAGCAAAAGAAAAATGGCCAAAATATTTTAAATTATTTGTTATATCATTTAAATAATAGAATAATAAAAGATCAATATGAACCAAAAGCAAATAGATACTTATCAGGATTATTTTTAAAAAATGGTTGTATCCCTTTTGATACAATGCCATATAATTCTGCGCCAATAAATCATAACATTATTTTCCCAGATTTAATAAATTGTATAGAAATAGAAGGACATGAACATGAGTTATTAGCTAGAAAGATAACTAATAATGTTGAACAAAATGCTAAAATTTATACACCTGAGGAGGATCTACAATCATTTGAGAATTTAGAAAATTTAATTGAGTTGTATAATTCTCAAATTTATGAAAAACATCAAGGAAGAAAAATAAATAAATTACATAACTATCTATTTATACAACAATATGAAAATGATATCGTTTATATTATTAACAAACTTATAGAAAAATCAAAATCAGGTATTTTAGGATATAACAATTCTTTTAATACATGGTACAATGAAGAAGGTAACAAATATATTGACTGTGAAGATAAGTTAGAAATTTTAAAAAATATTTTTTCCACAACAAAATTAGCATTAATATATGGTGCCGCAGGAACAGGAAAAACTTATATGATTGATCATATTTCAAATTTTTATAAAAATGAAAGAAAGTTGTTTTTAACACAAACCAATTCAGCATTAAACAATTTAAAAAATAAAGTGCATGGTTATAATGGAAATAGCAAGTTCGAAACTGTATATCAATTTGTTAATAATGAAATTAACACAAGTTATGACATATTAATAATAGATGAATGCAGTGTAATTAGCAATAAAGACATAAGGGCTGTTCTTGAAAAAGTAAATTGTACTATTATTGTTTTAGTAGGAGATGTTTATCAAATTGAATCAATAAGATTTGGTAATTGGTTTAATATATCAAGATATTTTGTTTCAAAAGACTCAATTTCTGATCTTACTTTCCCATTCAGGACAACTGATGTGGAATTAATAAAATTATGGAACAAAGTCAGAAATTTAGAAAATGACATAATAGAGTCAATAGATAGAAATGAAATTTCTTCCGCTTTAAATGAAACCTTATTTTCTCATGATTATGAAGATGAAATAATCCTTTGTTTAAATTATGATGGGTTATATGGTATAAATAATATTAATAGATTTTTACAAGCAAACAATCCAAATATTCCTGTATATTGGGATATATGGACTTATAAAATTGACGACCCTATTATTTTCAACGATACTAATCGTTTTAGCGGAATTTTATATAATAATCTAAAAGGTAAAATTGTCAAAATTGTTAAAAGCGATAACGATATTCAATTTGATATAGAAATTGGATTGGCTTTAAATGAATTAAATTTACAGAATTCTGGAATTTTGTTAGTTGATTGCTCCAAACCAAATACTTCAATAATAAGATTCAGTGTAAATAAAAAGTCTACTGATTCCGATGATGATAATGCTGACAATAATGTTCCTTTTCAAGTTGCATATGCAACATCTATTCACAAAGCCCAAGGATTAGAATTTGATTCTGTAAAAATAGTAATTACTTACGATGTTGAAGATAAAATTAGTTTAAGTATTTTTTACACTGCGATTACAAGAGCCAAAAAAAATTTAAAAATATATTGGACTCCTGAAAGTGAGAATATAATTATTAAGAATTTTACATCTCCTTTTAATATTAAAGATGCTTGTTTGCTATCTGAAAAATATAAACTTAAAATGCATACAGAGAACCAAATTAAATAGTTTTTATTTTTTATCTAAAAAATTAAGACCACATTAAATTATTTCATAAAAATTTAAAAAAAGGAATGAAGAATTTATGGATATTAAAATAGTTGAAGTAAAAAATAATTTTCGTAGTAAATCACAGATTGGAAGAATTAGAACTGAAACTTGGGTAAAAAATAACTTATATTGTCCTATATGCGGAAGTGCGAAAATAGAAAAATTAGAAAATAATCGTCCAGTTTCAGACTTTAAATGTCCTCATTGTAATGAGCTTTTTGAATTAAAAAGTTCAACAAAAAAATATGGGGGTTCAGTTTTAGGTGGTAATTATAATAAGATGATTGAAGTTATCAATTCAAATAATGTTCCCAATTTTATTTTTTTACACTATAATTCTGAATTAATAATATGTAATCTTTTTATTGTTCCTAAATGTTTTTTTACTTCACAAATTATAAAAAAACGCGAGCCCTTAAAATCAACTGCAATAAGAGCTGGGTATATTGGTTCAAATATATTATTAGAAAAAATTCCTAATTGCGGTAAAATATATTTAATAAAAAATTTTAAAGAATTGTCTAAAAGTGAAGTATTGAAAAAATTAGCCATGATTAAACCATTTAATTCGGTTCAATTAAATGAAAAAGGGTGGACTTTTGAAGTATTATCTATAGTAGAAAATTTACCAAATGAATTTCTATTGGAACATATTTATGAAAAAGAAAAGCCTTTTAGATCTATATATCCTAAAAATAACAATATAAAAGAAAAAATTAGACAACAGTTACAAATTTTAAGAGATTTGGGATTTATTATGTTTATAGGAAACGGCAAATATCAAAAAGTTAAATATTGATTTTTCGCTAGATATTTCTGTGTTTTATGGTATAATGAACTTATAAATAAAAGGAGGAAGCTATGCAACCATTAATAAAATGGCCTGGTGGTAAATCAACTGAAATAGAATATATAAAAGATATAATCCCACCATTTGACAGATATGTTGAGCCTTTTTGCGGTGGAGCTGCGGTGTTCTTCCATCTAGAACCTAAAAAAGCACTTATCAATGACATTTCTCAAAATCTCACTAGTTTTTATAATTTGATAAAAATTAAAGATGATAATTTTAAAACTTATATGTATGATTTGAACAAAATGTGGGATGAAATTAAAATAAAAGCGAATAAAAACATCCATAAAATTGTATCAATATATAAACAATATAAAGTAAATGCTAGTGAAAAAGAAGATGTAAAAAATAAATTAAATATTATATCAGAAAATTTATTTCTTAATGAAAATATTGAAATCATTGACATAAAACTTCTTATAAAAGAAGTAAAAAGAATGTTATCTGATAAGTTTTTTAGAACAATTAAAAATGAAATAAAAAATAACAAAGATTTAAGTAATATTGATTTAGAAGAAAATTTATTAACTGGAATAGCCAGTGGAATTTATATGGCTGTTAGGACAACATTAAATGGTCTTGATAAAGAAACAAAATTAAATGATAGTGAATATTCAAAGAAAATTGCTTGCTTCTATTTTATAAGAGAGTTTTGTTATGGTTCAATGTTTAGATATAATAAATCTGGTGACTTTAACATACCTTATGGTGGAAAAGGATACAATCATAAAGATTATAAAAAGAAATTAGATATTTTATTTGGACAAAATACTTATGAATTATTGAAAAATACAAACATACAATGTGGGGATTTTGAATTAATATTTAACCATTTAAAAGTAAATGACTTTGTATTTATTGACCCGCCGTATGATACTAATTTTTCCGATTATGAAAATAAAAGTTTCGATAAAAACGATCAGGAAAGGCTGTCCAAGATATTAGAAATAACAAAGGCAAAATTTATTTTGATAATAAAAAACACTCCTTATATATTTAAATTATATAATAAAGAGTGCTTCAAAATTAAATCTTTTGACAATAGTTATTCATATTGTGTTAAAAATAGAAATAACCGAAAAGTGGAGCATTTAATAATCACTAACTTTTAGAATAAAAATTCTTTATTCTTTCAATACTAGCGAGATAATATTCTTTTTGAATTTCACACCCATAAAACTTACGTCCTGTTTTTAAGGCTGCAATACCGGTTGATGCAACTCCCATAAATGGGTCAAAGACTACAGCATTTTCATTTGAAGCAATTTCAATTAAATGCTGTAGTATTTTTATTGGCTTTTGTGCGGGATGTTTGGGATCTTTTAGTCTTTCGGGTCCCATACAAATTGATGATTCAATAAAATTATGCATCTCTTTTTGATTTGAAAAATTCCATGTATGTCCTTTATTCCAAAAGCAAATTATCAACTCACAACTATTTAAAAAGCTTTTTTTAAAAATATTTGGAGTTGGATTGGTTTTATGCCAAACCATAAATTGGGTTGTATCAAAATGTTCATCAAAGACTTCATGCCATTTTCCTATACAATTGTAGGTGGTAAAAATAAAAATATTGCCTGTAGGTTTTAGTATTCTTTTGAAATGTTGTATATAATCAAATGGATTAACTTCAACTCTATCCCAACTTGCGATATCATTATTTAAAGGTGTTCGATTTGGTAATGAAATATTCCCAGTTGAATATTTTGAAATATTGTAAGGGGGATCTGTCAAAATTAAATCTATTGATTTATCAGGAATTTGATCAAAGATTTTTCTATTATCTTGATTATATAATTTCGTATTACCAATTATAGTAAACTCAAACATCTAATCCTCACTTGAAAAATTAATTAAATCTCTTATAATTTTATTTAAATTTAATTCTTCTAAAACCTCATTGTAAATAGAACAAAATTCATCAAATTTAATGTTATCCGGTAAAACCTTATTCCAAAATTGACTCCCTATCAAAAAATTATCAGGATAAGCAAGATATTTTTTTACACCTCCGTTCCAAGTTCGGCCTTCTCCATTCTTGTTATATAAAGTTGCAAAATAAGCTTTACAATTTTTTAAATGCATACCCGTATATAAAGTAAGTAATTTATCAACATTTGATGGAGCATTTGAACTATCCAAATCTCCACCAGCTTTAATTTCCATAATGTTCCAATTTTCTCCATCGTAAAAAGCTAGGTCAACTGGTTTAGTATGTAAATCATTATCGATATAATTATTTCCTATATCAACTAACTCTTTCATTTTAGCATGATTTAATGTAGATGGGGTTCTCCCATTTGATGTATTATTTTTTCTAAATGTTGTAATATAACCGCCTAAATTAGAATTTGACATATCAATATAAGAGGCAATTAATTGTGTTTTATTATCATTTTTTATATTAACTTCGTTCCCTGTCATGTTTATAATATTAGGGACATTTTCATCACCATATTTAAGTCGAGCAAACCTCCTAGCACAATTTTCAATAGTATTTCCACTTTTAGATTCAAAACTGCTTACAAATACCATTTCAGCGGTTGTTTCATTATCAAACTGGCTCAAAATAAAATTTCTTCTTTTCTTTTTATAATTCTTTTTAAAATCAACCTTAATTTTTTCGATTAAATCAGAAAACTCTTCTAATATAATATGTTTTATTTGATCTCTCATACTTTCCTCCTAAATTCAAATAATTATATCACATCAAAATATAGAATGCTAGTTAATAAGCATAAACAAAATTATTTTTCATAAATTTAGTTATGAAAAATTAATGAAATTATTTTTGCCGTGTGGACATACATTGTCCACACGGCTTTTATATAATTGTTAAACACAAACCAAAAAATTGTGGGAATTTTACACCAAAAAGGAGGTCGTTCATTATGAAACATATTTAGTAAATTAATTTTCACTATTGACTTTTGGTACATATATAGAGGGGGATTGTTTATTTGTTGTGGTATCAATTATTAATATAGCTAAGACCTTTATATTATCAAAATAAATCGAAGTAAAGGATTTTATAATAGAATTCAATTTAAAACTTTAAATTAAAATGAGATGCTTTTGAATAAGTTTAAAAGCGCGGAGGTGAAAAATCAAATCGATAAGCCAAATTTATAAATATGAAAAAATATAAGTAATTTTCTATATTTTTGTAGTTGTATTGCGTTAATCATACTGCCTAAATTGACTCAATATAAAATAATAAAGTGAACTAGAATTTTCAATAGTTGATTTAAGTTTAGAGGAAATGAAATTAAAAATAAGTCATAAAATATGGAATTTATTAATTCACAAAACTATTTTAGAGAAATGAAAATAAAAGTTATAAGTTAAGCCGAAAGTATGGGAATTGGGCTGTTTTTAGAATTGAAATTTAATAAGCAGGAAAAGGACTGGTGCAATTTTAGAAATTATGGGCTATAACGCAGTGTTTATGGGCATATTTTTGCCCCACTGCGAAATCTTACTGCCCCTAATTGCCCCAATGTCCAACTATCCACGGCAAGACGGGAAGCCCGCTTCCGTTTTATATTAAAAACAAAATATTAATAGGGTGTTTTTTAAAATTTAGTTAAAAAAATAATTTAGAGAGAAACAAAAAAATAAGGGGTGTTTGAAAAGTGTCGTGAAAATAAAAAATCAATATTTATAGAGAGAAAAATTAAAAATCAGGAGAATATATGGAAAGCAAATTAAATGCTTTAACGTTACCATTAAGAAAAAATTATCAAGAAATAGATTTGCAAAAAATTAATCAAAAAATTGAGAAAAAACAAACAGCAAAAACAGATACCAATAAAAAATCAAACAATAAAATTCATCAAAGAATAGGAAAAATTGAGTTTAATAATTCAATTATTGAAAATGCTTCTTTCTTAATTTCTAATATGCTTATAGACTATGTTAAGGCAGGCGGAAATCTTGAACAATTAACAACAAAAGAAATTTATAAAAAGAAACGAGATTGTGAGGATTTGTTGTTAGCGATTTCTTGCTCACAAAAAACATTAAAAAAAGATTACGATTTGTGCTGGACTTCTCAAAAAGAATGTGATATTTGTGTTGTTGAGCAATCAAAAAATAAGGATAGAAAGCAATGAGAAAGAATGTAGTTATTTATGCGAGATTTAGTTCACATAGTCAATCTGAACAATCTATTGAGGGGCAGTTGCACGAGTGCCATTCCTTTGCGGATAAAAACGATTATTATGTTATCCAAGAATACATAGACCGAGCGATGACAGGTATGAGTGATAAAAGACCTGAATTTCAACAAATGATTGAGGACAGCAAAAAGAAAAACTTTGAATATGTGTTAGTTTATCAGTTGGACCGATTTGCA
>JBAXZI010000054.1:0-12395 GCA_041670385.1 Clostridia bacterium
CCTTTGCAATACCTACAACAAACAAAGGGAAAATTATGAGGAAAGGGGGTTTGGGGGAATTGGAACGATTGCCCCCAATATATTTTTATCCAATTTGTCAAACATCATTGACAAACCAACAAAAATTCACATAAAAAAAGATAATTATTATTGACTTTTATCATAAATTTGCTTATTATATATACATTACTGCGGGCGTGGTTCAATGGTAAAACGAGAGCTTCCCAAGCTCTAGTCGTGGGTTCGATTCCCATCGCCCGCTCCAATAAAAAAAACATCTTAATTTATTAAGGTGTTTTTTAATTGAAACTATTTACAAAATTACTTATATAGTATATTATATATATATACTAATTATAATAGATTAATAATAATAAATTTAAGGATAAGGTTTATATAAATATGATTTTATTAGATACAAAGAGTTTACGAAAAGAATTTTTGGACTTTTTTATTAGCAAAGAACATAAGGTTATTCCAAGTGCATCATTGATACCAGATAATGACCCGACTGTTTTGTTTACTACCGCAGGTATGCACCCTTTAGTTCCATATCTTATGGGACAAAAGCACCCCGCAGGAAATAGACTTGCCGATATCCAAAAATGTGTAAGAACAGGTGATATTGATGAAGTAGGCGATGCTACTCATTGTACTTTTTTTGAAATGTTAGGCAATTGGTCATTAGGTGACTATTTCAAAGAAGAAAGCATAACAAATTCGTGGGAATTTTTAACTAAAGTATTACAAATTCCTATAGAAAAATTAGCTATATCTGTTTTTGAGGGTGATGAGAATTTTCCAAGAGATGAAGTAAGTGCACTTACTTGGGAGAATCTAGGGATACTAAAAGAAAATATATATTTCTTGCCGAAAAAGAATAACTGGTGGGGACCTGCCGGACAAACTGGACCTTGCGGACCTGATACAGAAATATTCTTTATCACTAATATACCTAAATGTGGAGAAAATTGCACACCAGCTTGCGATTGTGGTCATTTTGTAGAAATATGGAATAATGTATTTATGGAATATGACAAACAAAAAGATGGTAGCTTTGCACCACTAAAACAAAAAAATGTAGATACAGGTATGGGACTAGAAAGAACAGTTGCTATGCTAAATGGTTATTCTTCTGTATATGAAATAGATGTTTTTGCGCCAATAATGGATTTATTAAAAACAAAAAGCGGTATGGGAGATAAGCACATAGTAGAAATGCGAATTATTGCTGACCATATAAGAACAGCAACATTTATGTTAGGCGATGAAAAGGGCATTACTCCTAGTAATGTAGACCAAGGATATGTACTAAGAAGACTAATTAGAAGAAGCTTGCGGTTTGCTAGAATATTAGGATTAGAAAACACCATACTAACTGAAATTAGTCAAATGTATATCAATTTGTATGCACCTTACTATCCAGAATTAAGTCAAAATAATAAAAAAATTATTGACGAACTAAATAATGAAGTAGAAAAGTTTAACATTACCTTAGTACAAGGACTTAAAGAATTTGAAAAATTATTAAATTACATACAAAACAATAATATGTCAGGAAAAGCTGCATTTAGACTTTACGATACATTTGGTTTTCCTATAGAAATGACATTAGAACTAGCTAAAGAACATAATATAACTGTAGATGTAGAAGGGTTTGAAAAGTCGTTCAAAGAACATCAAGCAAAATCACAAATTGGTGCTACCCAAAAATTTAAGGGCGGACTTGCTGATAATTCTGAACAAACTACTCGTTTACATACTGCCACTCATCTACTAAATGCTACATTAAAAAAAGTATTAAATGATAATAACATTCAGCAAAAAGGAAGCAATATCACTACAGAAAGATTGCGTTTTGATTTTAATTTTCCTCGTCCATTAACAAAAGAGGAAATTGCACTAATTGAAGACAATGTTAATAAAATAATAAGTGAAGACATAAAAATAGTTTGTAAAGAAATGCCAATTGCTGAAGCCAAGAAATTAGGAGCAATTGGAGTATTCAAAGATAAGTATGAAGCTGATGTAAAAGTGTATACTATAGGTGAATATTCTTGCGAAATGTGCGGTGGCCCTCACGCTAAGAGTACAATAGAGTTAGGCAAATTCAAAATTCAGAAAGAACAATCATCTTCTAGTGGGGTTAGAAGAATAAAGGCTGTATTAATATAAATAAAAATTTATACTAAAATAATGAGGTAATTATTATGAAAGCAACTAAACATTTACTTATAATAATAATGATTTTTGGGTTAGCCATTAGTCTTTTTGCTTGTAAAGAATCTACGCCTACTGTGCAAAAGGAAGCTAAACCTGCCTTTAATGCTGCTTTAACTAATTATGAAACTTTAGAAAATAAAGGTTCTGATTTTGAAGCTAAATTTATTGTTACACTTTATGGTAAAGTAACTGAAGCTGAAGACGGAACACAAAATCAAACCAAATTTACTGTAGGTCAACATATTCAATTAAATAGAATTAAAAATGGTAAAAAAATTTATATAGCAGGTGAATTAGGAAGTTGCGATGTTAGTAGTGATGTTAGTATGTTAATTTCCTCAGTTTCTGGTTTTAGCAAATCAAATAGTGATAAGCCTGATGATAATGATAAAAAAGATGATGATATAACACTTCTCAAAAAATACCTTGATGGCGAAATACTAGTTAATTTCAAAATTGGATATGATGGTAACGGCAATTATAATGCTAAAGTTGCAATTAAGAATGACACTATTGATGAACATAGGTGGATAGGAACAAACCAAGATAATATTAATAAATTTCTAGATTATATTAAATTCGAGAATACAATAAATTTAAGTCAATATTTGATGTTTTCTACTTATATAAACCCAGACGAAAAAAGTTGGATTGATAAAGATTCTGCAAGTATGTTTTGGTGTGATTCTCTTGATGCATATAATTATGAAATGCAAATCAATGATGACCAACTTATAGATTCTATCTTTAGTGTAATAGATAAGTATGTTGGATATTTTGACAATACGGAGTATGCAACTGAAATTGAAAAATACAATAAATATATTGGTTATTTGCATAACTGGATTTCTATTGGCGACAATGGTATAGCAGCTACAGTTAATGAAAACGGATTACCTATTGATATGACTACTAGTGCAACTTTATATGCTAATATTGATATAAAAGAATTAAAAACTATAATTGGCGATACTATGAGTGAAGATGATGCAGATACGGCAAACAGCTTTATTAATTTTGCATCACTTCTACTATTACGAGGAATAAACGGCGAAAAAGATAAATTCGGTATTAGTTTTCAAATAATACTAGATGAAAAATATTTATATAATGACGCTGACATTTCTCTTAAAGATATAGATGAAGATATGTTTGCTGATTGTTCTGAAGATATTGCTGATAGAGATTATACATTCCTATTTGATAAAGAAGATTGGAAATAGAAAATTATAATCTTGATATATATATAAAACCTAACAGCCTATAAAATTTATTCCTTTATAGGTTGTTATTAATTACTAAATACATTATGCAAGGAAGGGATTCAAAGCCCACAGCCCCCGCTACTGTATAGGAGGTAAGTGTTGTTTATTTACGCCACTCGAATAATTTTCGGGGAAGGCAAACAACCACTAAAGGTACATTTATGATAGTCCATAATTAAAGAAAACCTTAGTCTCTTGAGTCAGAATATTTGCATTAAGTATAAATAAACTATACGGAGGGTATTAATACCAATGAAACAATTTATGAAAAAAGGTCTGATTTTGACCTTAATTTTGGTGTGTATTGCATCAATTTTCGCACTTTCGGCTTGTGGTTATCAAACTCACAAAGGCGACAAAGCAGTTACGCTAATTGTTGGCGAAGGTGCAGAACAAGAAATTTTTAGTAACTATCATACTGACACAGAAAATTTATATGATATGCTTATGGAATTTAACGATGAAGAATATCTTAATGTTGTTGCTAGTGATGGACAATGGGGTAAATTCCTAACAGAAGTCGGCTCGCTAAAACCTGATACTTCAAAAAATGAGTATATTTGTATTCTTAGCAGTATTCCTGAACAACAAGACCAAACAGATTATAAAATAACAAAATTGTATAAAGATACTGAAGTTATTAGCACAATTACTGGCTGTTCCACCCTTGCAATTATTGATGGTGGGATTTATATGATAGCTATTGCTAGTTTTTAATAAAATAAATTAGTGTTACATACAAAAAAAATCGTTTTGATGGCACTTTTGGGTGTAAGCCTGAATGCTTTCAAATTCGTATTAATGTATATTCCTAATGTGGAAGTAATAACACTACTAATTGTAGTCTATACCTATGTTTTTGGACTAAACATAGGTATGGTTGCTACATTAGTTTTTTGTACCCTAGAAGGCTTGCTTTTTGGTTTTAATCCATCTTGGCTATTGGCATATTTTATACATTGGCCGACTATTTGTTTAGTTGCCGCATTCCTAAAAAAAATAAAAGTTACTAATCCTATAATAATAGGTATTTGTATAACTGCAATAACCGCTTTATTTGGTTTGCAATCGACATTTACTTACTTTCTTTTAGGCAAGGCAATAGGTCGCCCTAATTGGGTAAGAAATTATTGGTTATTATATTTAAGCGGTGGTGTCTTTTACATTGTACAATGTGTAAGTGCATTGTTATCAATAATATTTGTATTTAATCCGCTTTATACTCTGCTTACAAAACTTGGCAAAAAATATTTTAATCGCCCACAAAACAACTTGTAACTTACATAGTTTTAAGTTATAATAATCCTATGAAAAATCAAATAAGTATGTGTACAATTATTGATTATAACAATATTCATCTAATAGGTACAATAAATAAAAAAATTATGAAAACTATTGTTATACCAAACCCGCTTAAAATGCTGGGTACATTTGTCGATATCCAAAACGCATATTTAATTAGCAAAAATGATATTAATTCTATCCTTATCGATAGCGTATCCGATTTAATAACTGATATGCTTAATGATTTAGAATGTGACAATATTGATATTTTAGGAATTGCTACAAATGGCACTTTTGCCAAAATTTTGCTAAATTTACCACTTAATACCTTCGTTTATTCTTACAATAAATTAATTGAAGATGATATCGTTTTCCAAAATGTAAATTCCTTATATTTTTTACCTATTTATAACGAATTTATTGGCGGTGACACTATTTGTAAACTCATAGCATTACCTGACTTTAGCGGACTTGTAGTTTGTGATAATATATGTATTGTGGCTATTTTGGGTAAAGAAAAAGACCAAATTTGTGCTTTGTGGGATATTGAATTTACAAGTTTAGAAATTGATGCCTTAGCAGCAAGTATACTCACATTAAGTAATTCTACGCCATTTTCGCACATTATTTATCTATGTGGTGAAAATAATTATAAACTTTTTGAAATGGTAGAAGCCCTTAATTTTACTCATATAGAAAAAGAAATTGATTATGAATATTATAATCGTGCTTGCTTTGACCAAAATTTTAGAAGAAAATTAGAATTACAAAAAGATAGATTAGAATATTTAGACTTAGCTAATAATGAGTTGTTTCAATCAAACTTGATTAATTCCACATCTCACTTATTTTAGATGTAATTTCTTTTACGACTACCGCTTGGCTTGGTACTCTATAATGTTGTACTCCACTAATTGTATATACATTATCACTATCAATTGGTGTACCTGCTGTACCTGAATACCAAATAAGTAGTCCATCTCCTATAGGTTCACTAATCAAATTATCAAATTTTACAGTTTCTGTGTTCATATTTAATCCGACAAAAGTATTTACCTCAGTGCCTACAACATAAAATGTGTTTACTTTATGTGAAATATGCTGTGACATACCTTCATCATCTGTATAAAATAATCTATCGTGATAACTATCTAAATTAGTGATAGATTTCCAAGTATCACCTTTTCTATTTTTCAAATATGAAGTAGTTGCCAAAAAATCCACAATTTCACTAGGCTTTGCATTTTCACCATCTAAAGTATACATACTGTTAGAAATTGAATTATTACTATTATAATTAAATTTTTCAATTTCATCTACAGAAAACATTTGATGAATAGATGACATGTTATTACAACCCGTTTGATATACATTTTTCCCTAATATATTTGCTATTGCATACTCACATTCGTTTGTTTGATAATACATCATAACACCCGCACCTAGTAATGGAGAACATATAGGTACAAATAATTCTACTTTATCTCTATTTTCTTTTTTTGTAAGATAATTACTAATGACAACGCCACCCATACTATGACCTGCTAATATAACCTTATCATAACCCTTATCGTTAATAAATTTTTCCAACTCATTCGCTGAATCTTCATTGCTTTGACGCCAATCATACTGCCAAACCAATACTTCATATTCATCATTCTTTTCTTTTTTGAGTTCCTTTTTTATTTCCTTATATAATGGCGTTAGTACATACAAAAGTGAATATCGCAAACTATCTGCATCATTCATATCCGCTGGTTTTACATTCAATAAGAAATTTTGATCTTCATCAACCTCATATAGTTTTTCAGCATAACCTTTATTTATTATTCCGTAGTATGCATCAAGATTCAAACTCCAATATGACAAATCACTATCAGGATCCATAAGAGCACTACCGTATAAACCTGGTATTAATATGATTGCTTTATCTTTTTTGCCTATTTCAACAAAATGTTCTTGATAGCACACATAATATATACAACCAAAAGATACCCCCAAAAAAAAGAGTATTAATAGTAGCACACTTATAATAGATTTAGCCCGTTTACTAAAAAGCATATGTAATCCTTAGTTATTCGATAATTTATTATTACATAGTTATTTTAATTTATTCTTAAAAAAAATACAAATTTTTTTCACTACTATTTCTAAAATTTTGCTTATTATGTAAAATAATAGAATAACTTACTTCTGTTTTTAATTCAAAGTCATATTTGCTTGCAAATATAGCTATTTTTTGGTAATATTATTTTGTTTATAATAATCAAGTATAATTAGAGGTAAAAATGAAATATATAATAATTCTTGGCGATGGTATGGCAGATTATCACAAAGGTCCACTTGGCAACAATACTCCTTTGGAACTAGCTAAAAAGCCTACAATAGACAAATATTGTAAACTTGGACAAATTGGTATGATTAAAACAATCGATGATGGTCTAAAACCCGGTAGCGATGTTGCCAATCTAAGTGTACTAGGTTATGACCCACGCATATACTATACTGGTAGGTCACCACTTGAAGCACTTTCTATCGGTATTGAAATGTCGCCTAAAGACACTGTTTTTAGAGTTAATTTAGTTACTCTTAGCGATAATGAGAATTTTGCAGACAAAACAATGGTTGATTATTCTTCAGGAGAAATTAGTACTAGTGAAGCACACGAACTAATGGCTACTGTAAATCAAAAATTAGGTGGACTTTTAAGCTTTTATGGTGGTACTAGTTATCGTAATTGTGCAATAATGACTAATAGTAAATGTACTACAGATTTTACTCCTCCACACGATATTTCGGATAAAGCAATCGGTACTTATCTTCCTAATGGTGAAGATAGTGATATTTTTATTAATTTGATGAAAGAAAGTTATGAAATTCTTAAAAATCATCCAGTTAATCTTAAAAGAATTGCTAATGGAAAAAATCCAGCCAATTGTATTTGGTTCTGGGGTAGAGGAACAAAACCTCTTCTTACTAATTTTGAAAAAGAATATAACCTTAAAGGTGCTATGATTAGTGCGGTTGATTTATTAAAAGGTATTGCTAAAGGTTGTGGCATAGATAATATAGAAGTAGAAGGTGCCACCGGTACCGTAAATACTAATTTTGCAGGCAAAGCAAAAGCTTGCGTAAATGCACTAAGCGATCACGATTATGTTTATGTTCATATGGAAGCACCAGATGAATGTGGACATCAAGGCGATGCTGAAGGTAAAATTCTTTCAATAGAAAGAATAGACGGCGTTGTAGATTATATAACTTCCGAACTAGAAAAAAAAGAAGAGTCTTTTTGTCTTGCTGTATTACCTGACCACGCTACTCCGCTTTGCTTAAAAACGCACGTTTCTGACCCTGTTCCATTTATGGTATATAATTCTTTGCGTCCAGCTAATTGTGGGCTTAATTATACCGAAAATGAAGGACAAAAAGGTATTTACTTAGATAATGGACGTGCTTTAATAAAATATATGTTGCAAAGTTAAAATATAAATAAATATTAATATATATAAAGTTCAAAGTTTTATTAAACTTTGAACTTTTTTTTACAATTAAATATAAAAAAATGTCACTTCCGAAATTACGAAAGTGACAAATTTTTTTATTACTAATTTTATTTGGATTCTTTTAAATTATACCTTGTGATATCATTGCTTCAGCTACTTTCTTAAAGCCTGCCATATTAGCACCCTTAACAAGGTCATATTCCATACCATATTCATCTAAAACATTAACAATTTGTTTATGAATATTGGTCATAATATCAATAAGTTTGTTATCTACTTCTTCACTTGACCAAGTCATTCTTTCACTATTTTGTGACATTTCTAGACCACTAACTGCTACACCGCCGGCATTGGCAGCTTTGCTTGGACAAATAATAACTTTGTTTTCTTGTAGATATTCGATAGCTTCATTAGTTGTAGGCATATTTGATACTTCATTTAGTACGCCAACTCCCAATTTAACCATTTCTTTAGCCTCTTTAAGATGAATTTCATTTTGAGTAGCACAAGGCATATAAATATCTGCTGGTACTTTACCCCATGGAGTTTGGTCAGCATAGAAATCAACACCGAATTTATCAGCATATCTCTTTATACCACCCTTACCGCTTTCACGCATTTCTAGCAAGTAATCTATCTTATCTCCTGTAATCCCATCTTTGTCATAAATATAACCATCGTGACCGGATAATGTAACTACTTTACCACCAAATTCAGCGATTTTTTTACAACTTCCCCAAGCTACATTGCCATAACCTGAAAGTGCAAATGTTTTACCTTTAATACCTTCACCTTTTCTTTCTAATACATCTTTCAAGAAATAAGTAGCACCGTAACCAGTAGCTTCTGGACGAATTTCACTTCCACCAAAAGAAGAACCTTTACCTGTAAGTACACCATTATCAAAAGAATTTACTATTCTCTTATATTGTCCAAACAAGAAACCAATTTCTCTACCGCCTACACCAATATCTCCAGCAGGTACATCTACATTAGGTCCAATATGTCTATATAGTTCGGTCATAAAGCTTTGGCAAAAACGCATAACTTCACTTCTTGATTTGCCTTTAGGGTCAAAGTCACTACCACCTTTACCACCACCCATAGAAAGTCCTGTTAAGGAATTTTTGAATGTTTGTTCAAAACCTAAGAATTTAACAATACTTAAGTTTACTGATGGATGAAAACGTAGTCCGCCTTTATAAGGTCCAATAGCACCATTAAATTGTACACGATAACCTCTATTTACATGAGGTATTCCTTTATCATCTACCCAAGGTACTCTAAATAAAACTTGTCTATCTGGTTCTACCAATCTTTCAATTAAAGCATTTTCACGATATTCTTTTTCATTTGCAATTACCATTGGTTCAATTGAAGAAAAAACTTCATTGACTGTTTGTATAAATTCAGTTTGTTCATAACACTTACTATAAACTGTATCTAATACGGATTTCAAATAATCGTTCATTAATAAATTCTCCTTTTATAATATCTCTTATATATAAAGTATAAAATTTTAATTTTTCAATGTCAACAAAATTTTACTAAAAAAAACAACTAAATCAAAAAAATTAGTTGTTTTTACTTTTTCTTTACTCTCTTCAATAAATTTTACGATTTTATGTATTACTCAGCTAAATATGCTTTCCTTACTTTTGGATCATTCAACAAGTCCTTAGCATCGCCCTCAAGAACGATTTTGCCCAAATCAAGGACATAACCTCTATCCGCAATAGAAAGTGCTTGTTTAGCGTTTTGTTCTACTAAGAATACAGTTGTTCCAGCCTCATTGATATCCTTTATTATAGAAAATACTTGTTGTACATATAAAGGAGATAATCCCATTGATGGTTCATCAAGCAACAAAATATCGGGTTTTGACATTAATGCTCTACCCATTGCAAGCATTTGTTGTTCTCCTCCTGATAATGTACCTGCTCTTTGTTTTCTACGTTCTTTAAGAACGGGGAAACGAGAATATACTTTTTCTAAGGATTCTGCTACATCTTTATTCTTAACTCTAGAACTACGAAAAATATCTCCGCATTTCGCAATTTTAATAACCAATTTTTCATTTTTAATTTTTGGAAATTTTGTCTTTACAATATCTATCATTTCTTGTGGGTCAAGATTGGCTTTAGCGGAATAAGAACCTAACCTCAAATTATCAAGTACCGATAATTCTTGGAATATATGTCTACCTTCAGGTACTTCCGAAACTCCCATAAATACTATTTTGTGTGCGGGTATTTTTGTTATATCTTTACCCTTAAAAAGAATATTCCCACTAATAGGCTTTAATATACCGGTAATGGTTTGCATTGTAGTAGTTTTGCCAGCACCGTTAGAACCGATAAGAGCAACTATTTCACCCTCGTTTACTTCTAGTGAAATACCTTTTATTGCTTTTATTACTCCATAACTAACTCTAATATCATTTACTTCAAGTAAAGCCATTTATTTCCTCCTATTCCCCAAGATACGCTGTGATAACTTCGGGAAGTGACAAGACTTTATCAGCTGACCCTTGTGCAAGTGTTTTACCAAAGTTTAGTACTGTAATATTTTCACATAAACCTGATACAAATTTTATATCGTGTTCTATAATAAGAACTGTTATATCAAACATATCTCGTACACCCTTAACCGTATTCATAAGTTCTTTTGTTTCGGCTGGATTCATACCCGCTGCTGGTTCATCTAGTAGTAGCAATTTTGGATTTGTTCCAAGAGCACGTGCTATCTCTAATTTTCTTTGTTTACCATAAGGCAAATTACGAGCAAAATTATCTGCATATTCTTCAAGTCCGAAAATTGACAATAAATCCATTGCACGAGCACGCATTTTGCTTTCCGTCCTAAAGTATCTAGGCAATCTGCACATACTTGTAAGTATGTCACAATTATATTGATTATTTAGTCCTACCATAACATTTTCAATTACTGTCATATTCCCAAACAAACGTATATTTTGGAAAGTACGGGCTATTCCTTTTTTGTTTATAGCAATTTCTGTTTTTCCTGTTATTTCATTGCCATCAAGATAAACTCTGCCATTTGTAGGTTTATAAACCCCGGTTAGCATATTGAAAATAGTGGTTTTTCCTGCTCCATTAGGGCCAATCAAACCATATAGTTCACCTTTTTCGATTTTCAAATCAAAGCTTTGAACAGCTTTAAGTCCACCAAAGGTAATTCCTAAATCTTTTGTCTCTAATAAAATAGACATTAGTTCTTACCTCCATTATTTTTATTATTTGTATTATCCGATGTTTTTATTTCTTCTTTATCATTAACTTTACTACCTTTTTTTGTTTCGATAGTTTTATCATCATTAACCACTTTTACACTCATAGCAAGGTCAAGGTCTTCACTTGGCATTTCATCAGGAGATATTGGTCTAACATTGCCATTTACTTTACCTAGCGGTAATCGTTTTAATATTTTAGTACGAATAAAATTATTAATTCCATTTACTTTTAATTTCTTACGCAATGGTTCTAAGAATGGTGCACGTGTATACATCATAGCAAATATTAATACTATTGCATATATTAAGAATCTTAATCCTGCTAAATCTCCAGGTAGACCGCCCAACATATTATCAACTGTAGTAAGTAAAATTGCTGCAATAATACTACCCGTCATATTACCCATACCACCAAGCACTACCATTACTAATATCATTATAGAATAATTATAATCAAATTTAGCAGGAACAATCGTTGTTGTATGCCCATATAGTACACCAGCAACTCCAGCAAAGAAAGCTGAAATTACAAATATAATTAATTTGTATTTTGTTATATTTACGCCCATTGCTTTAGCCGCTATTTCATTATCTCTAATTGCCTTAACCGCGCGCCCATGCTTGCTATTTACCAAATTCTGAATTAAAAAATAAATTATTATAGCAATAACAAAAGCTAAAATAATAAAATATCGGTTATCCATTGTTTCGGCACTCATTCCTAGCGGTCCACCAAAAATATCTATATTTTTGAAAACATTTCTCACTATTTCACCAAATGCAAGAGTTGTTATTGCCAAATAGTCGCCTTTTAATCGCAAAGTAGGTAAACCAATAATAAAACCAGCTACTGCTGCTACAGAG
>JBAXZI010000055.1:0-12278 GCA_041670385.1 Clostridia bacterium
AAAACGCAAACGGAATTTGCCATCAATTTTGGCTATTTGCTCCAATAAATAACAAAAATCATAGTTTTCATAAGAATATGAATCTACATTTTGCCCCAAAAGCGTGACTTCTTTGTATCCGCTATCAAGACAAGACCTAACTTCATCAATTATCAATTCTGGTTTACGAGAACGCTCTCTGCCTCTAACAAAAGGAACTATACAATAACTACAAAAATTGTCACAACCATAAATTATATTAACCCAAGCATTAGTACCACTTGTACGATATTGTGGAATTTCTTCACAAATTGGTGCTTTTTGGTCTTCATTTATATTAAAAATTGTCTTTTTTTGCTTATCGGCTATGATTTTAACCGCTTCTTCAAATTCTTGCAAATTATTAGTACCCATAAATATATTAACAAAAGGAAATCTTTTTTTAATTTTTTCCGCTACACCCTCTTGTTGTGTCATACAACCAACAACCGCGACAATTAGGTTTGGATTATTTCGTTTTATCCTCTTTATATCCCCAATGTTTCCGAGTGTTTTTTGTTCTGCATTTTCACGAATGCAACAAGTGTTAAACACTATCACATCAGCTAAATTCGGATCTTGCGTCGACGAATAACCGAGTTTTTCTAACATACCAGCTAGTTGCTCAGATTCGTGTATATTCATTTGACAACCGTAGGTGTTAATTAAATATTTTTTATCGTTATTTTCCATTATATTGTTATTATTAATTATTGTATCATTCATAGTAATAATATTATATATATAAATTAGAATAATTTCAAGTATATACTACCAGTTGTTATAAAATAATAACAAATTGTTTTTATTATAAACAAAATTTTTATGTTAATATTTTATTTTATTGAATAATATTTATTTATACAAATCACATACTACTATTATGAAAAAAGTAAAGAAAATTGCAAAAATATCTTTAGTAGTATTATTAGTTATATCGATTAGTGTAATACTTATTGGCACAGTTTCCTTTTTAAGCATATATAATAGTGCAAAATTGGACGCAAATGCTGTTATAAGTAAAAAGAACAATATAACCCTATATTCTATAAAAAATGAAGAAATTAGCAATGATAAAATAGCGAGATATATACCATATTCCGATATAAACCAAAATATAATTAATGCTTTTGTAAGTTTGGAAGATAAAAGATTTTACAAACATAAGGGTGTTGATTATTATAGAACTGCCGGTGCAATGGTTAATAATGTTAAGGCGGGTTACACCAAAGAAGGTGGTTCTACCATTACTCAGCAACTAGCAAAAAATACACAATTATCTAGTGAAAAGACCTATGTACGAAAAATTAAGGAAATGAAACTAGCAAGTGACATTGAAAACAAATATACTAAAGAACAAATTTTAGAATATTATCTTAATGCTATCTATTTTGGCAATGGTGTATATGGCATTGATAGTGCCTGCAAAACATATTTTAACAAATCACCTACCGATATAAATATCACCGAAGCTGCATTTTTAGCTGGAATTGTTAAAAATCCGTCCAATTACTCACCTAAAAACAATCCCGAAAAGGCTAATGAGCGTAAAAATTTAGTAATTTCACTAATGAAAGAACAAGAATATATAACGGAACAAGAGTATGCAGAAGCATACAATACCTCTTACGAAAATTATGATATCAATAGCAATCTTAATGAAAATATAATCATTCCATATTATGCAAATGCACTTTCTGAAGCAAGTGAGATATTAGGCTTAAGTGAAAAGGAAATTTTAGAAAATGGATATAAAATTTATACTTTTTATGATGAAAATGAACAAAAGATACTAAGCAACGCATTTGAAAGCGGGGAATTTGATTGCCCGACTATGTCCGGGGGAAATTCAAATATGGCAGTAATGCTTTCAAAAAATATATTTGGTGGTATAACTTCGTATTATAGTAATTTTGACCAATCACAATTTTATTTCAAAAGACAACCAGCATCTACTATAAAACCTATACTAACATACGCTAGTGCTGTAGAAAGTGGTAAATATTCTCCAATTTCGCCTGTTATTGACGAAGAAATTAATATTGACGGGTATTCACCAAAAAATTATGGTGGAAGTTATTTAGGTAAAACAACATTTGAAAAGTCACTTATGCACTCTTCAAATACTATTAGCGTAAAATTATTAAATGAAATAGGTATTGATAATTGTAAAGCAATAGCCACCAAAATGGGTGTTGAATTCGAAGAAACTGATAGCGGTTTGTCCTTAGCCTTAGGCGGAATGTCTGAAGGTGTTAATTTTCATCAATTAAATTCTGCTTATATGTGCCTTGCAAATCAAGGTAAATATATAGAAAATAGCTTTATTCGTATGATTTATGATAGTAATGGAGCACTTGTATACGCAAAAGATATGACTTTTAGTCAGGCGATATCGCCTGAAACTGCATATTTAATAACAAGTATGCTTTGCAATACCGCAAAAAATGGAACAGCTAAGAAATTATCATCAATTGCCGGTGAAATAGCAGCTAAAACAGGTACAAACTCATCTCCTTATGACAAAAATTTTAATTTTGATAGTTGGTGCATCAGTTATACTCCCAAAAATACACTTTCCGTTTGGTACGGCGATTTAGACAATACTAAAGAAAATAGTGTTGGTACTACAGGTGGAAACCACCCAGCATTATTAAGTCAATATGTCTACAAGGCTTTAGGCACTGATGATAAAGATGAATTCAAGAAACCAATGAACATAATTTCATTAGATATAGATAAATACGCACTAGAAAATGACGATAAATTATATTTAAGTAACATTTTTACCCCAGAAGAAAACATAACAAGTGCTTATTTTAATGCAAATTATGCCCCTTATGAATTTTCTCCATATTTTGACACGAATAATATATTCTTGGAAGCTATTAGCACTGGAAATTTTGTTGAAATCTCTTTTAATCGAGCAAAACCATTTGATATTAGATTGTTCAGACAAAATGTATTTAATGGAGAAAAAATTGAAATTCCAATAAATGTACTATATGATTATGACGAAAGAATAACCATAATAGATAGGGATTTTGAAGAATTTACCCCTTATGAATATTCTATTGAATTATCCTATGAAGGAAAAATAATTGATTATACCCCTCAATATATTGTTTTTACCTAAAAAATAAGTGCATTTATATAATAATAAGTGCACTTTTTCTTTTTTATAATATTTTATAAAATATTTATCTTTTACAAATAATTGTTTCTACATTTTTTATTGCTTCTTCAATAAGATTATCCCTATCTTCTATTTGGTTTTCATATTCTATAGCTGTATTTATTTTTGGTTTTATAACTGGATTTTTAGGCAAAAATACAGTACAACAATCTTCAAATGGTAATATACTTGTCTTAAATGTATCCATTTTTATTGCTTTTTCTATAATTTCAGCTTTATCAAAGCCTATTAGTGGTCTGAATACAGGCATTTTTACTACACTATTAGTTACATTAATACTTTCCATAGTTTGACTAGCAACTTGCCCTAGATTCTCACCTGTTATTAACGCACCGCAACTGTTCTCTTTTGCCAACCTTTCAGCAATTTTCATCATAAATCTACGCATAATAGTAATCATATATTCTATAGGACAATTTTGTTTTATTGCATATTGAATATTAGTAAATGGAACAACTAACAAAGTAACTTCACCCGAATATTCCGACATTCTGTTTGCAAGTTCAATAACTTTTTCTTTAGCTTGCTCACTTGTGTAAGGAAAACTATGATAATGCACTGCATAAAGTTTTAGTCCACGCTTTGCCATCATATAGCCGGCAACCGGACTATCTATTCCACCACTTAATAGCAACATACCATTACCACTACAACCTACAGGAAGTCCGCCTGAACATAATAATCTATTAAAAAATATATAAGAATAACTACTTTCTCTAATATCTATACTAACCTCAAATTCATAATTAAATAAATCAACCTTTAATTCGCCGTTAGCTTTTTCCAACATATAACCACCAATATCACTAGCTATCTCCGTAGATTTTTTTGGGATTGTCTTATCTGCTCTATTTATAGTTACTCTAAAAGTGCCTTTTTTAGGAAATATTTCGGCACATAATTTAGCTATTTCATCTAAATCAGTAGGTATTTTTACTGCTGTTGATATACTATATATACCAAAAACTTTCTGTAATTTGTCTAAAATCTCGCATTCTTCACTCTCTTTATAATTCTCAATATACATACGATTTTGCGAATTTACGAATGTATGTTGGTAATTTTCAAGTGCTACATTTATGTTCTTTTTTAGCAAACTTGTGAAGAATCTCTTGTTGTTTCCCTTTAGGAAAATTTCACCAATTCTTATTAATATTGTTCTTTCCATTTTAACCTCTCATGTATTTTACTAGTAAAGAATATTCTAAGTTAAGCTGTTTTATAAAATACTCTATGTCTTCTTTTGTTGTTTTATCATCAAAACTAACCCTAATTATACCCTTTTCATATTCAGGTAGCAATTGGAATAGTCGTGGTATCCTTTTGCTTGATTTTTGACTAGAACACGCACTTCCTGTGCCTATCATTATGCCATATTTTTCAAGAGAATGTAGCATAACTTCACCTCTTACAAATTTCATTGCAACGCACAAAATGTAAGGACTACAATCGTCGTCACTTACTACAAAATAGTTATTTTTATCAAGATTTTGTACAAGTGAGTTTTTAAGCGATTTTACTTGATTATAGTTACTTTCTATTTTACGACTTAATTTGTCTAATTGGTGTGCCATACACATTATTCCCGCCACATTTTCAGTAGCCGACCTAATACCGTTTTCTTGTCCTCCACCAAAAATTATTGGTCTTAAATTTATATTCCTAGTTACATACAATGCACCAATACCTTTTGGCGAATGAAATTTGTGTCCACTCATACTAAGCAAATCTATACCCAAATTTCTAATATTAATATCTATTTTTGCTGTTGCTTGGATTGCATCAGTATGAAATATAACATTTGGATTAATACTTTTTGCTATTTCGCATAATTTTTTTATATCATTTATACAACCAGTTTCATTATTGACATACATAATAGATACCATAGACACATCTTTATCCATTATTTTTGCAAACTCATCTATTTTTACTCTACCTACTAAATCAACTTCAGCTTCGACAATTTCGTAACCTCTTTGCTTAAGTTCTAAAGCTGTATTATAAATAGCAGGGTGTTCGCTAGCCGAAATAATTATTTTGCTTCCTTTTTGCTTTTTAGTTCCTAAAAGTGCTAAATTATTAGCTTCCGAACCGCTTGCCGTAAAAATAATATCGCCATCATTTGCGTGAAGTGCTTTTAATATTGTTTTTCTAGCATCATTTATACTATTTTTTACGACTATTGATGAATGATACATAGCAGATGGGTTATAAAATTCTTCAAAATAGTATTTATTACAAATTTCTTGACAGTCTTTATCTACTATAGTTGTACTGGCATTATCTAAAAATATCATTTGTTCTCCATTAGCAAGCTATAAAAGTACTTATCAGCAATAATATAGCTAAATTCATTATTATATTTAATTTTTAAGAAATATTCTGGTTGGAATCCATTAACTACCCAACAATTTTTACTATTATAATCAACTTCATTGTTTTGTATTCTTTCGCAAGATTGCAAATCGCATATTAATTGATTAAAAACCGTTATTTCTTTATTGTTTTTATAAATCTTAGTCACTTTCAACCTATTTGCATCGATAAAATACTCATAATCATATGTCATTGATGCTGCACGATAAGCAATTATTATACTACTTATATAAATCACTATACTAATTGCAAAAAACCAAACTAGCCAAATCATAACAATCAAGATAAGTACCGCAATTATTTTCAAAATTAAAGAAATATTGTGCAAAATTCTGTAAGTTTTTGCATTCTGCACATTAGAACACTCTAATTTATAATTATTTGAACATAACATAAGTAGCTCCTTTACCGCCTTCATAAAAGTTGCCATCACGAAAAAGTTCTATCTCTTTGCGTGTTTTTAGATAACTTTGGATAGCTTTACGCAAAATTCCTTCACCATAACCGTGAATTATTCGTGTTTCGTGCATTCCAACTCTTACACATTTATCAATATATTCTTGCAATTTTGTCAATGATTCTTCGCTATTAAGCCCAATTAGATTAATTTCCTTTGGTACTTGCTCATTAAAAAATGGTTGCGAAACTGCTACTGCTTTACTTTTTTCTTTATTTTTTTTATTTACTGATTTTTTTAACCTTTGTAAATTATTTAATTTTACATTAGTAATAATTCCGCCTAATTTTACCTTAGCTTCTTTCTTAATCGGATTAACTGCAATAACTTCACCTTCAGAATTAAGAGAATTTATCAAAACCCAATCTCCTACAACAATTTCGCCATCTAACGACTCGGACATACCACTAAATTCATTTTCTTCGTTAATTTCATATTTTTTTAGTGTCTTACGCAACTTCTGTGCCTTAAATATAGTACTTTGGTCAGGTTCATCAAGCAATTTGCGTAATTCGTCTATTATTTCATTTGCCTCTTCCATTGTTTCTTCGACAAGTCTTTTAGTTTCTTTACGCACAGACACATTTAATCTTTCACGCTGTAGATATAGTTTCTCTCTTTCTTTATCTATTTCTTTTAATTTTTCTTCTTGCTCAATTTTTAGTGCTTCGGTTTCTTTTTTATTACTTTCAGCTTCTTTTTTAGCTTTTTCCAAACTCAAAACAATTTCTTCAAACTCAAATTTTTGAGTAGAAATACCTTGTCTTGCTTTATCTACTATAGCTTTACTTAGTCCCAATTTTTCAGCTATAATTAACGCATTACTTGCACCTGGTGTTCCTATACACAAATGGTAAGTCGGCGAATAAGTAAGCGGATTAAAGTCCATAGAGGCATTTTGCACGCCATCCATAACTAGTGCAAACTCTTTTAGTTCGTTATAATGAGTTGTGATAACTGCTTTTGTCCCATTTTTCAATATATAGTCGGAAATACTAGTAGCTAAACTTGCACCCTCAGTCGGGTCAGTCCCTGCACCTAGTTCATCAAATAGCACTAAAGATGAAGAAGTAATTTTGTTTAAAATATTTATAACATTTGTCATATGTCCAGAAAATGTGGATAAATTTTGTTCTATACTTTGTTCATCTCCAATATCACAAAAAACATCATCAAAATTATATAGCATTGCACTTTCTGCCGGTACAAACATACCGCTCATACCCATAAGTGTTATTATTCCTACTAGTTTTATACAAACTGTTTTTCCACCGGTATTAGGTCCAGTTATAAAAAGCATATTAAACTCTTTACCCAAATAAATACTATTACTAACAACTTTATTTTTTTCTATAAGCGGATGCCTTGCCTTAACTATATCTATATATCCTTTATTGTTAAATTCAGGGCGAATACCCTTAATACTATTCCCATAATATGCTTTAGCAAATATAATATCTAAATTCGTAATTACTTTAAATGTATACTCAATTACGTCACATTCACCACTAATTCTAAATGTAAATTCTCTTAAAATGCGTTCTATTTCCTTATTTTCATCAAGCACTAAACTTTTTAACTCATTATTTAGTTCTACAATAACCATAGGTTCTACATATAAAGTAGCCCCAGATGCACTTTGATCGTGAATAAGTCCGGGTATCGAACCTTTGCATTCTGCTTTTAAGGGTACTACATAACGGTCATTTCTCATTGTAACGATATTATCTTGAATATATTTAGAATATTGAGCAGAATTTACAAAATTATATAGTTTTGCTTTAATATTCTCTCCAATTCTTCTTATTTTTGCACGAATACTACGCAATTCAGGTGACGCAGTATCTTTTAGTTCTGTTTCCGATTGAATAGCTTTGTCAATATCATCTTCTAATTTTTTATTGGTATAAATTTCTTTGGCAACTTGTTTTAACAAAACAATGCTGTCATCAGGCACTTTAGCTATTTGAGATTGCAAATTACGAGCAATCATTAATAAATGAGCAATTCTTAATAATTCAGCAGGAGTAAGCACACTTAAAACTTTTGCTTTATCAATCGCCATAGAAACATCATCGAATGCAAAACTTAAAGTAACGGAGTGTTGAAAAAGTATTTTATCCGCTTCTACGACTTCATCAAGCGATTTATTTATATCTTCAATACTTTGCATAGGTTGCATAGTCATTATATTATCCATCGCAGTTTGCGAAGACGCATAATGTGCAATTTTAGCCAATATTTTTTGATATTCCAATGCTTTTAGTGTTCTTTGTTGCAATTTTATACTCCTCTTTTAAGATGCAAATGATTATATCCAACTACTGAAAATTCGTTTTGCACATAATAATTAAAAATTATATTTTCAATATCTTGTCTTTTTGCATCTACAAAATCAAAATACTTTACATTATTATTTAATTCATTACTTAATGAGGTAATTATACCATTTCTTACAGCGTGATTACAAGTATTAGCAAAATGTTGTGAAAATAAAGAATAGTCACCGCCTTCGTCCACTAAATAAAATGGTTTATCACAATCTCCGCATTTAACCCCAGCTAATTTTTTAGGGCAATAATTAAGATACATAAGCGGTAAATTGCCATAGGTATAAGTAATTGCCCCCTTAAAGGAAATTAATTCACGCTTATTTGCTTCTATACTAACAAAATATTGATTACAAATTTCTATTAACGGATTTTTTGAATTTATGATATTTAGATTATAGCCCGCAACTACTAATTTGTTATTTTCAATAGCCCAATATACATAGGATAGATTATTTGCTACTACTCCATCAAAAACCAACATAATTTCACTTAATAATGCCCAATTTGTATTATTTACAAAAATGGGTGGCTTTATAAAGACCAAATTATTTTTATTTTTTGATTTATTATAGAACTCTTTTGCATTTTCAATTGTTAAATTATGCGGATTATAAACGATATTATTAAATTTTTCTTTAACTATTGAATAAAATTTTGTAATAGATTCTAATTCAACAAAATCCCCTTCTATTTTTTCTACTTTTTTATCAAATTTTTCTATTTTTTTATTACTTTCATTGCGTTTATATTGTATTAAAATTTGATTATATAATTTTTCTAGTACACTTCTTCGTAAGTTATTTAGGTCACTTTTTTTTATAAAAGCATTATCTGTAATAATTTTTGTAAAATTTATCTCAAAAACTGTATTATTTGTTCGTGAAAATTGAGTTTTTATCGAATCAGTACTTAATGGTAAATTATCTGCACTATCAATTTTATCTTCACCAAAAAACTCAACTATTACTCCGCTACTACTTGCAAATATGTGCGGTTTTTCACCTGCAACTAATCTAATAGCCATTTCCACAGGTATTTTCTTTTCTACACTTAGTAATTTGGTATTTAATTGTGTATCAGTAGTTATTGATATTTTATCGCCTTTTTGTACAGGTTTTGTAGTATAAGCTACAGCTTTATTATTCCCAAGTACTTCAGTTATTGTAGCACCGCCTATTTCCCATTCATTTCTTAAAATCTTAAATCCATCATCTTTATTAACTTTATTCGTTGTTTGAAAAATGGCTTTATGACTATCAATTACACTTTCAACATAGCCATATTCCATACCAATATTACTTCCTACATAAGCATAAGCTGTTTCGTTATTATCAAAATACCCATTACAATAATTGCCACGATTAAATAATTTTTTTAGATTGTTTGTATCTTCAATTTTTATACTTTCAAACTCATTATCGATATAATTTTTATAAATTTTTGTAACTCCTGCTACATACTCTGCCCTTTTTAATCTTCCTTCAATTTTGAAAGACTTAATTTTAGAGTTTTTAAGTTGATTTATATTAGGCAACATATTAATATCTTTTGCAGATAGCATAAAACCGGTACAAAGTGGCTTTTTATCATAATATGCTGTATATTGTTTACGACATAATTGATGACATTTTCCCCTATTTCCGCTGTCCGCTGTAAGAATACTACTCATCAAACAAGCACCCGAAAATCCCATACATAATGCACCGTGAACAAAAATTTCTATGTCTATATTCGTTTCTTTAGCTATATAGTCAATATCATTTTGGTTTACTTCTCTACTTAAAATAACTCTATCAAAACCGAATTTTTCTAATAATTTTACTCCCGCAACATTATGAATACCCATTTGCGTGCTTGCGTGCATTTCCGCTTTTGAATATTTTTTTATAATTTTTACCAATGCTAAATCGGTAATTATAAAAGCATCAATATTAGCGTTTTCAGCCTCAATTATTAATTCTGTTACTTTTTCTAATTCGGAATTTTTGAAAATTATATTAAGCGCAAGATAGGCTTTCACCCCGTAAATATGACAAAATTCTACTACTTCCTTAATTGTAGTAAAATTTTCTCCCACAGCTCTTGCATTAAATTTATCAATGCCAAAGTATATTGCATCTGCCCCATTAAATATAGCATATTTATAGGTATTTATATTGGCCGGTGCAAGAATTTCAGGTTGCCCTTCTTTTCCATTTTTAGGCATCAGCCAATACCTATTTGTGCCATAAGGCTCAACTTTTTTATTATTATCGCAAACAAACATCTATTTTCTTCAAATCAGACAACACATTCTCAATTTCAGTATTAACATCAGAATCTACTAAAGTACGATTCAAATCTCTAAATACAAGTTTGATAGCTACACTTTTTTTAACTAAAGTTGCTAAAGACCCACCTTCATATACATCAAATACATTTGCACTTTCTAAAAGATTACTGCACACATTTTTGATAGTTTTAAGTAATTTTGTTACTGGCATATTTTTAGGTGTAACTAAAGCTAAATCTCTTTCCATTGCTTGATATTTACTAACTGCCTTATATGGTTTGATATCAGTTCCATTATTTGCAAAGTATTCAATATCTATTTCTGCAATATAAATTTTTTGGCTTAATCCAAAATTCTCTATTACATCAGGGTGAACTTCACCTAAAATACCTATTTGTTTCCCACTTGCAAGTATTTTGGCACTTCTTCCCGGGTGCAAATATTCAATATCTACTCTTTCATAATCTATTTCTATACCAAATTTTACTGCTAAATCATCAATTATACTCTTTAAGCAATAATAATCTTCTTTTTCTCCAAACAAACCAATAGATAATTTATTTTCTTCAATAGGTAATTCTGTTAGTGGTAAAGATTTTGGTATATAAGTTTTTGCAATTTCAAATAATCTGCCTTCTTTATTTCCTCTTACATAATTATTAGCTATAGTTTTTATCATACTGTAAGCAATTGTAGTACGCATAACACTAAAATCAGCGCCTAGCGGGTTAGCAAGTTCTATTACATTTCTCAAATTACTATTTGCTGACAAATTTAATAAATCAAAGGCTTTTTTTGATACAAAAGAATAAGTAAGGATTTCAAAAGCACCATTACCAACCATAAATTGTTTGATTTTATCATAACGCAACTGTATTTCAGTTTTGCCACCTTGTGTACTATAAACCATTCTTGGTTTTACTATGTCATAACCATACAAACGAATTATTTCTTCCGCAATATCATTAATAGCTACTATATCTTCTCTATAATTAGGAATAACAGTTGTTAGAATATCTCCTTTATCAGTAGTTTTTAATGTCAATGAATTAAGAATATCCATTATTGTAGATTTAGGAATATCCGCACCAATAACTTTGTTTACTTCTTTATAATTATACACAAAATCTTGATCAGCATATTCTTTATCTAAAATATCAATTTTGCCATCAACAATATCGCCCCAATTATATTCATCAAAAAGTGCTAAAGCTCTATTAAGTCCCATTTCTTGAGATACATAATCGATACCTTTTTCAAATCGTGCCGAACTATCGGATTTTAAATTAAGATTTCTTGAAGTATGTCTTATACTATCTCTAACAAATTTTGCACTTTCTAAAATTACGGTGTTTGTTGTTTCACAAATTGAAGAATATTCACCGCCCATAATTCCGGCTACGGCAATAGGTTTTTTTGCATCACAAATAACTAAATTATCATTGTTTAATTCGTATTTTTTTCCATCTAAAGCTACTATTTCTTCTCTTTCATTAGCTCTACGAATAATAATTTGCTTATTATCTAATAATTTTTGGTCAAATGCGTGCATAGGTTGCCCAATTTCTACTAAAACATAATTAGTAACATCTACTAAATTATTAATTGGTCTTATTCCTACAG
>JBAXZI010000056.1:0-11598 GCA_041670385.1 Clostridia bacterium
GTCCTTTGCAATACCTACAACAAACAAAGGGAAAATTATGAGGAAAGGGGGTTTGGGGGAATTGGAACGATTGCCCCCAATATATTTTTATCCAATTTGTCCAACATCATTGACAAACCAACAGTCTTAGTACTAAAATATAAAAATATCAATTGAAAAATTATATCTTTTATGATATAATTCATATAATATGCCTAATATTATAATTACTTAATTAATTTGCAATTTTATTTCAATTAGAAAAATAAATAAATGGCAATAATATAAGTAAAAAATAATTACTTTTGTACGTAAAAAAGGTAAATTAAATTTATTGTAAGGAACATAAAGATGAGAAAAGGAAAAAAATTATTAGTTGTGTTAATGCTTGTAGCGATTAGTATTGTTGCTACAGTTTCTTTAGCTAGCTGTAACTCAAAAGAGGAAGATAAGGTGACCTTATTAAATTTGAGCGAAGTGCAAAATTTAGAGACTATCCAGAATCAAGGTGATTTAACCTTTGAATGGTTGCGTAATTATAATTCAACTAGACCGACTATGATATTATTTCACGGAGAAACTACCAGTATGGACAGATATTCTCTAGAATTAGATAGTGATGAATATACATTATATGATTCCGTAAATAATGAAACTAATTTTGTATTGAGTAAAGATTCAGATGGCTATGACAATAGTGCATTAGATTTAGATTTAGCTTATTATTGGCTAAATGTTGCTCAATATAATGTGGCAATTTTCCATTGGGAAAGTTTTACTTATGATGATACCAATTCTATTTCTTCTAAATTATATACCGTACCTAAAATGCGTTATCGTAAGGAAGATGGCGAATTTGAAACAGATAAAGTACCGAAGGTGGCACTAACTGAATTGGCTACTAATTTGTATCTAAAAGAAATGGACGGCAAAAAAATTAATAAAGAAATTAGATTTGTCGGTAATGGTATTGGTAGCAACCTTGCATTATCCATAACAAATTTACTTGATGTATATAATGAAAATAATTTGATTTCTACTGAATATATTCCTAATAGATTAGCACTAAATGACCCTTATTTAACTAGTGAAAATATGTATCTATCAATAGATTGGGATAAAAATATTGATACAACAAATGGTACTTTGGGTTTATATAATGATATGTTAACTAAAGTTACTGATACCGGTACAGTAGTTGAAATGATAGAAGAAGTTACGACAGTTGCTAGTACTCAAGATGTTGTTGATGAAAATAATGAAACAACTCAAAAAACTGTATATTCTAACGATTATTCTTATCCTATGGATAGAAGTACTGCAAAAACAAAAGAGTTATTTGATGGTATAACATCAAAACTTGCATATCTAAAATTGTCACAAGATTATTCGGAAAAGTTTAGTGATAAATATATAGGGTGTCATAGGATTGCTCTTGATTGGTATTTGGCAAGCGTGTTTGGCAGTGATGATGAGGATATTGGATATAATATTGGTTCTGAAAATAACACAAATAATGGTGGAGAAAAAAACACAAGACCTATATTAAATGATAGAAAAGCAACTGATGATTTATCTTCTACAGCAGCTAGCTATAGAGGTAAAAATTATGGAGTTAGTGCTTGGACACCTACAGTTTATACTAGAGCATTACGTGGTATTAGGTTTTCGTTAAAAAAATATTCTTCAAACGCAACATCTGATGTTCACGAAAATATGCGTTATAATTATACTGATTACATTATGAATTATTTTCGTACCGAAAATTATCAAAAAAGCGATCAAACTGATTATACTTTGATTACGGGTTATGTCTATTTAGATAGCAATGCAGATGGATTTATTAATGATGGTGCTACAAATGGATTAGGTGGTGAAACAATTGATTTTGAAATATCTACCAAAGAAGGTAAGGAAATTGCTAAATTTAGTGTAAAGACAGCTGAAGATGGTTTTTATTCTATAAAGCTAGCCGATAAAGTTAAGGATGCTAATGGTGATTTGAGTACTGAAGGTTATGTGTTTAACGGTACTGGAGTAACAATGAAACTAACTTATTATATTACTAGCAACAAATATGTTTATCAAAAAACAATTAGTACTGGAATTTATTATAATACGATAGCTGCTCAAAACTTTTCTACAGAAAAATGCGAATTTACTTTTAATGGTTATTATGCAGATGCAATAACTGTTAAAAATTGTTTGATAAGACCTGAAATTACCGATGAAGAATAGATGATAGGAGCAATAGTGGTAAATGGCTATTATAAAAGTAATAGTTATACCAATCAAGTTAATAGAATAATAGAAGAATTTCAATTTTTAGAAATAAAGATTGAAATTTATTCTAATAAAGAACCAATAGTTATAGGGCAAAAGTTCAAATGGGATTTTGTGATATTTTTAGATAAAGATATAAATTTTGCTAAAATATTACAAGAAAGCGGTGTGATAGTTATTAATTCGCCAAATGCAATAGAATTAGCGGATAATAAAAATAAAACAAGTATATATTTAAGCAAATATGACATAAAATTGCCAAAAACTATACCCGCACCCAAACAATATAAATATCAACTTGATATAAATTATTGTAAAAAAGTAATAGAAATACTAAAATTACCGCTAATAGTAAAAAGTGCTTATGGTTCTTTGGGTATGCAAGTTTATAAAGCGGATACATTAGATGAATTAATTAAAATAGTAGATAATCTAAAATGTGAAGAATTTTGTTATCAAGAATATGTAAAGACAAGTGAAGGTATAAGTATAAGGGCTATTTTGATAGATAAAAAAGTAGTTTGTGCGATGAGCCTAACAAATAATAAAGATTTTAGAAGTAATGCACATTTAGGTGGAAAAGCTAAGGATATTAAGCTTAGTGATAAGCAAAAAGAAATGGCTGAAAAAATAGCAGTAACTATGGATTTAGATTATTGTGGAATAGATTTTTTTGGAAATAGTGATATGCCTATAGAGGTAAACAGTAACGCATTTTTTGAAACAATAGAAAGCGTTTGTAAGGTGAATGTCGCTAAGATATTTGCTCAATATATAATAAATAAAGTGGGAAAGGTATAAATAATGGATGGATTTACAACTTCAATAGTATTATGGTTAAATAGTGTTTTTCATAACCCAAATTGGACTACAATATTAATTTCTATGATTCCTATGATAGAAACAAGAGGTGCAATTACTATAGGCATAAATATGGGTATGAATCCGTGGATAGCTTATGTTTTATCTTGTCTTAGTGCATTGATTGTTTGTCCTATTTTATTAATTTTGTTAAAGCCTATACTTAATGGTTTTAAAAAGACAAAATGGTTCCAAAAGTTGGGAAATGCTGTAGAAATGGTATTTAAGGAAAAAGCAGAAAAAATTGATAATGAAGTTACGGAGCAAGACAAAAAAAGCACATTACGCACTTACCTAAAAAAAATGTTGGGGATATATTTGTTTGTTGCGTTGCCATTGCCACTAACTGGTGTTTGGACTGGGACAGCAGTTGCTGTATTTGTAGACTTGAAATATCGTTATAGTGTTCCAGTAATAATCCTTGGTAATTTTACTGCGGGGTTAATAATTACTTTATTAAACATATTTTTAGCAGATTATTCTGTACTTATATTATTGGTACTTGGAGTATTTATGCTAATATCTTTGTTATCATTTATAATAGGTTTTATAATCAAATATAAAAAACAAAAAGCAAAATTTGCATTGGAGAAAAAGAATAATGAGTAACATTTTAATTTTACCTGATAGTTTTAAAGGCAGTATTGATACGCAAACGTTTTGCGATATCGCTACTACCGCAATAAAAGACATTAGTTCTAATAGTAAGGTTGATAGCTATGCAATTAGTGATGGTGGAGATGGTAGCTTGACTACCCTAAATAAATTACTTGGCGGTAAAATTTTACAAGGCAAGGTAACTGATAGCAATTTTTTCAGTCAAATGGCTTCGTATGGAGTTGGTGATGATTTTGCAATTATAGAAATAAGTTCTTGTGCGGGTCTTTCTAAATGTCTAATAAGAAATCCACTATATACAACTACATTCGGAGTTGGGGAACAAATAAAACTTGCTAAGATGTTAAATAAGAAAAATATTTATTTATGTCTTGGTGGTAGTTCTACAAACGATGCAGGTGCAGGTATATTGTGTGCATTAGGTGCAAAATTTTATAACGAAGATAATAAAGAATTTGTTCCTGTTGGTAACACCTTAGGTCAAGTTTGCAAAATGGATTTAGATGAATTTTATAAAAATACTGATGGTATAAACCTAATAGGCTTGTGTGATGTAAATAACCCATTATTAGGCGATAAAGGTTGTAGTTATATTTACGCTAAGCAAAAAGGTGCAAATGATACAGAAGTGCAATTATTAGAAGAAAATATGCAAAAATGGGCGTCAGTTACAGAATTTTTAGGAGTTGACGCACAACTAAGCGGAAATGGTGCTGCCGGTGGAATCGGTTATATGGTTTCTGCATTTTTTGGTGGTAAATTAATTAGTGGAATTGATTTTGTTTTAGATAAAATAAATTTTGCTGAAATAGTAGGCAATTATAATTACATAATAACAGGCGAGGGTCAATTTGACACTACTAGTATAATGGGAAAAGTCGTTGGTGGTATTCTAAAAAGAAATAGTAATAAAAATGCCAAAGTAGTAGTCGTTTGTGGTAAAAACAAATTTAATGAAGATATTGGGAGTAAAGGAATTTATTCAGTTATTGAGCTTAATGATAAAAATAAAAATTTACAAGAAAATATGGCAAACACAGATAAAAATTTAAACGAAGCTATAAGAAGTTTTGCAAAAAGAGAAAATTTATAGTAAAGGATAAAAAATGTTATCAAAATTAAGTGTACGTAAACCGTTTACTGTAATTGTATCGGTAATCATAATTATGATTTTGGGTGTAGTTTCATACCTTAATATAGGTATTGATTTGCTTCCAGGGATGAATATGCCTTTTGTCGCAGTAATAACAGTTTATCCGGGTGCAGAACCAGAAACTGTAGAAACGGAAATCACGGACACTTTAGAAGCAGGCTTATCAGAAGTAAGTAATATAAAAAGTATGTCAAGTAATTCGAGCGAGCATTTTTCTACTATTTGGATGGAATTTAATGCAAAAGCCGATGTTGATAAATGCTATAACGATGTTAAAGATAAATTAGAATTAATTAGTTTACCGGATAATCCGATGATTCAAAAACCAATTGTTATGAAAATAGACCCGAATATGTTGCCGGTATTTAGTGCTAGTATTGCAGTAGAAGGGCAAAATATTAAAGAAAGTAACAAAACTCTTCAAGCGGCAATTGATAAATTAAAAAGTGTAGATGGTGTATCATCGGTTACTGAAAGCGGACTAGTTGATAATTTAGCATACATAACTATGAGTATAGATAAGTTATGTGATAAAGTAGTAGAATTTTTGCACGATACTTATGGTATAGATGTTAAACTCGGTACAATTTCTAAGCGTGCTATGTTAAGCGATTTCAAAAATATGGATTTAGATGACAAAACACCAGAAGATGTTATTGACCAAATTATTAGTAGTTTGGAAAATAATAGCACGGGTAGTGAAATTGCTTGGGTTAATTTTGCTATTAATTACTTGGAAGACAGTAAAGAAGACCCCGAAAGTGTAGTTTATAAAAGATGTGAAGATTTATTGCTTAATCAATATATGTTCGATGACAATGTCGATGAGGATATATTCTTTTCATTTGTTGATAACTTAACCGATGCAATTTATGATGGGTACGTAGCTAGTTATGTAAGTAGTATTCTTAATAGTGTAACTACCGATACAATGGGTATGCTAATTACTGCTCAAGATTTTGAAATGCCTGCGGGCGCAATAACTGAAGGTGTTATTCAAACTGTTGTAAAAATTGGACCATCTACTTTAAGTAGAGAAGAGTTTATGAATACTCCGCTTATCAGTATGGATTTGGGACAAACTTTCCAACAACAATTTGATATGATATATGCATATTTGGATATTTTGTCTTATACATCATCGACTGATGAAGTAAGTTTTAATAAATCGCAATTGATAAGTTATATACATACAGCAAGAGAAACAAATTCTGAAATGTTCGGAAGTGGAACTGATGAAGAAGTGGCAGTACAATTCATTAACATACTAATATTAGTGGAATCAATGAATAATACAGGAAGTATAACTTTACCAGAAGAAGATGCAGGAGATTCTGGAATTTATAAAATAAATATTCCATTGTTAAGAAAAGATATAGAAGTATTACAAGACCAAATGGTTATGGAATTAGCTATAAATAATATAGCTAATGTAACTTTCTTTGACAATTCGGCAAGTACACTTACCTATATGCTTAATCAAGTAAAAAATGGTGATGAAGTAGATTTTGAAAGTTCCGGTGCGGTAATATTTAATGTAAATAAAGAATCCGATAAATCAACTGTAGAATTGACGAATAGCCTAAAAGAGACACTTCAACAAATGTCAGAAAGTGAAGAGTTTGAAGGTTTGACATATTCTGTTCTATCCGATGATGGACAATCAATAAATTATATGCTTGATACTGTTGTCTCAAATTTATTATGGGGTGCGGGATTAGCAATTATAATTTTATTATTATTCTTAAGAAATATGAAAGCTACTTTAGTGGTTGGTTCTTCAATATTTATTAGTGTAGTAGCTACATTCGTTATGATGTATTTTGCAAATATTACACTAAACATTGTCAGTATGGGCGGACTGGCCTTAGGAGTCGGTATGCTTGTTGATAATTCCATAGTGGTTATTGAAAATATTTATAGAATGAAAATGCAGGGTAAATCTATCTATGAAAGTGCAATTTATGGAGCAAAACAAGTAGGTGGAGCAATAATTTCGTCTACACTAACGACAGTAGTAGTTTTTTTACCAATAGCATTTATTCAAGGTATGACAAAAGAATTGTTTTCCGATATGGCACTAACAATATGCTTTTCATTATTAGCTAGTTTGGTGGTAGCCTTATCTCTAGTGCCTATGGCATCTAGTTTTATGCTTAAAAAACCTTTAAAGAAAGAACCTAAGATGGTAGGTAAATTAAAAAAAGTATATGTGCGTTCGCTTAACTTTAATCTTAATCATAAATACATTGCTATTGTACTAATTGCAATTATGGCAACAGGCGCTGTTTTTGCGGCACTTAATATGGATACAGTAATGTTTCCTGAAACTGATAGCGGTAATCTTACAATAACAACCCAAATTGACAGAGAAGGTTTGGCAAAGTATAATGATAGAGTAGGCGTAGAAAATGCACTTACCTATGATGAAGCTATAGAATTTGCTATGAAACAAATGGAAAATACAATAACAGGCAAAGTAATGATAAAAGAATTCGATGATAATCCTGATAGCGATTTGGTAGCTTATAGTACAAAAAATGATGATTCGTGGGTTGATGCAATAGCAGGTATTGGAATACATATAGACCAAGGAATGGTTATTGCCGGACAAAGTTTGGGTGGAAACGATATAGTGGCAAATGTAGTATTAAAACCATCTAACGAAAGAAATATTGGTTCGGTTTTTCTTACTAAAGAGTTTGACCGTCTTTTAAACAAGAAAGAAATAAACCAAGGTATATTTATGGCATCTTCTTCTGGTGGTGGAATGATGGAAGGATTGGGACTTACTCAAACTTCTTTCAAATTCCAAGTATATGGCGAAGATTTGGACTTAATGAGAAGCCAAGCAAATGAATTTATAAAGAGTATCGAAACTAGTTCAAATAAATACAGTATAGATGGAATTACCGATATGTATATAAGTGGTGACCAAGAAAAAACTGAATATAGAATTATTGTAAACAGAGAAAAGGCTAATCATTATGGACTAACAGTTGCTCAAGTTTATCAACAGGTAGCTGAGGCTTTAGGTAGTGCAAAATCAACAAACACGCTTGAATTATATGAAAATAATGAGAAAGTAAATCGTGATGTGTATGTATATTCGTCTTCATACAAAACTAATGTTTGGTACGAAGGCATTAATGCTGAATCTGGCGATAAAACGGATGTTTATTTCAAAAATAATATAGCTAATATTAACGGAAAAACTTCGTTTTATGTACCTAATAATAAGGAACGTGGCATTTTTGTTAAGGATAATGGACAATTTATTTATATACCGGAAAATGGCGAGATACCATTGGTACTAAATGATGATGATAGTTATTCTTATAGTTATATAAATGCAGAAAATGAGGAAAATATTAAGGAAAATACGATTAATATTAATCTAAAAACCAATGAAATAAATTATAATACCGCTTTGAAAAAAGATTTTGATTTAATTACTATGAATATTAATAGTGCTGACCTTATGAATACAGGTGCGGAAATGGAAGTTGTCCCTCTATATAGTGTACTTGATGATAGTTGTTTTGTTAGGAATGATAATGATGAAATTATTTATAGATCTAGCATACTTGGTTCTACACAACTTATTCCTAGTGCATTGAAGACGACACCTAGTTATAATACGATAAGTCATTTAGATAAGAAAAAAGTAATAACTATTGTCGCTGAATATGGTGAAGGTGTAAATAGTAATGATATGGAAAGTGATTTTGAAAAGGCAATAAGCGGATTTACTTTTGAAGATGGAATAAGTGTAACATTAAATAAAGGTAATGAATATGTAAATGAAGTTTATTCTACTTTGTATTTAATTTTGGGCTTAGCAATTATACTTATTTATTTAGTAATGGTAGCACAATTCCAATCATTAAAGAGTCCATTTATTATTATGTTTACATTGCCACTTGCTTTTATCGGTGGTATTTACGGAATATTTGTAGCACAACAACCTATTAGTGTTATGGCACTTATGGGACTTATTGTTCTGGTGGGTGTTGTAGTTAATAATGGTATCGTGTTTGTTGACTATTGCAACCAGCTTATAAGAAATGGTGTATCAAAGCGAGTTGCATTATTAAGGACCGGTATGGATAGAATTAGACCTATTCTTATGACTGCACTAACAACAATAATTGCGTTAGTCGTTATGGCGTTTGATAGTTCGGAAGGTGGTGCAATGTTGCAACCGCTTGCTATTACTGCTATAGGTGGTATGATATTTAGTACCGCACTAACACTATTTATAGTGCCTATAATTTTTGATATCTTTAATAGAAATGCGCATCAAACAGATAGGGATAAGGCTTTTGCAAATGGAAAATTTGATGAAGACCTAGTCGATCAAAATGTTACTGATTGGGACAATGAAAATAGGGATTTTATATACTCATTAAAGGGTGTAGAAACAATGCCGATAATTGAAAAAGATAATCAAAATGAAGAATTAAATGATAGTAAAGCAAATGATGATATGAATACTTTTTATAACGAAAACGATGATTCTGTTAATAATAATAAAATTGAAAATTATGAAATAATCGAAAAAAAGGTTAATAATCAATCAAACGATGAAGAACCGGAAATTAAGACAAATAAGCGATTTAATCAACAAAAATTAGATGAGCTCAAAGAAAAAAGAGATAGGTTATTTGGAAAATAAATATAAAAAGTAATAAAAAAACGAACACTTAAGCATAATTTGCTTAGGTGTTTTTTTTATATTAAACTTTTTATTTTATAAATTTTAGCTAAATTGTGGCTTGACAAGGGCGATATACGCAAAATTGCAATAAAAAATGGAAAAAAAGGAACACTTAAGCATAATTTCTTAGGAGTTTTTTTTATATTAAAATTTTTATTTTATAAATTTAGCTAAATTGTGGCTTGACAAGGGCGATATACGCAAAATTTCAATAAAAAATGAAAAAAATCGAAATTTATAAAAAAAAAATTGTCGAAAAATAATTGAATTTTAATGTTATTAGTGCTAATATATGGAAGTGATATAAATATAGAAAAATTTTTTTTGATGAGGGAAAGTAATGAAAAAATTTTTTACAAAAGATAAACAAAATTTAATTTTGTATGTTTTAGCATTATTATTAATCGTTTTTATTTGTATGATTTCTGCTAGTTCTAATGTAGCCATGGCGGCAACTCAAAATGTGCGTACTGACTTAACAGTAGAAAATTACGACTGCGAATTTGTTTCAGTTGCTTGTGGAGTTAGGCATACTGTTGCTATAGATAATAACGGGAATTTATACAGTTGGGGTAATAACGAATATGGACAACTTGGACTTAATACTACAGTTAGTTCATTGACACCGCAACATATTAAAATGTCGGGAATAAATTTTATTGAAATCGCCTGTGGTGAAGATTTTTCACTTGCTTTAAGTGATAATGGTAAATTGTATTCGTGGGGACACAATAATTGTGGACAACTTGGCGATGGGACTTTTATTGATAAACATTTACCTACTGAAATCACTTATACAGAACCCTTTATAAAAATTTGTTGTGGAACTGACCATTCTATGGCAATAAGTGAAAGTGGTAAATTATATGTATGGGGAAGTAATAGCTCTGAAAAACTAGGAATTGAGGAAATAAGTGATTATAATAAACCTCAATTATTAAAGATTGATATGACAGTTAAAGAAATAGCTTGTGGAACTTCACATTCTATGGCAATTACTATGGATGGAGATATATACGCTTGGGGTGATAATTCTTATGGACAATTAGGAGATAGCAATATTGCAAGTTTAAGTACATATATACCTCAAAAAATAAATTTAATAGGGAAAAAATTCAGCAAAATATCTTGTGGCAATTATCATTCTTTGGCTCTAAGTGATTCAGGTGAGGTATATGCTTGGGGTAAAAACGATTTAGGACAAATAGGGAATGGAAGTACAGAAAATGGAATTTTGGAAAATGTAAGTACTCCATTTCAAATAGATATAATCAATGTGGATTTTAATTTAATTACTTGTGGAAGTTCAAATTCATTTGCAGTTAGTGCTAATGGCGATTTATATGCTTGGGGTAAAAATGATATAGGGCAGTCGGGTGATTGTACATTATCAAATAACCTAACACCCAAACAAATAACAGCAGTAGTAGAAATTTCTTATATTGCAGCAGGAGCAAATTATACAGTAGTAATTGATAGTAATAATAATTTGTATACTTGGGGTAATAATGCTGATGGCAAGCTAGGGAATGGAAACACAGTAAATTCTTTATTGCCTTTATTAATTAAAGTAGAAATGGATGGTATGTTTAATAAAATAGCTTGCGGTAACAATCATTCTATGGCATTAAGCGATGCTGGCTATTTGTATACTTGGGGAGCAAATAATTATGGACAACTTGGCAATGGCTATATTGTAGATGCCCTTGAGCCACAACGGATAATAGTACAAGATGTGATATTTAAGGAAATTGCTTGTGGAAATGGACATTCATTGGCACTTAGTTCTACGGGCGAACTTTATACTTGGGGACACAATAATTATGGACAGTTAGGAGATGGCACTTCAGATGATTGTTATACACCAAAGCATATTGCGGTATCGGGCGTAACCTTTAAGCAAATTGCTTGCGGATATGACCATTCTTTAGCTATAAGTTCTAATGGCGAATTATATTCTTGGGGATATAATAATTATGGGCAA
>JBAXZI010000057.1:0-11313 GCA_041670385.1 Clostridia bacterium
GAGTTCTATGAAAGAGCGGGTATTGTAAAAACATTAGGAAGTAAAGGTTTGTTGGGTAGTATTACTGCTATAGGTGCTGTTAGCCCTCCAGGTGGTGATCTTAGTGAACCAGTAAGTCAAGGTACTTTGCGTATTGTTAAGGTATTTTGGGGACTTAGTGCTACACTTGCTTACAAACGTCATTTCCCAGCTATTGATTGGATGCAAAGTTATTCTTTATATGCAGAAAGATTATCTCAATGGTATACTGATAATCTAGGTAATGAGTGGAATTCCCTTAGAAATGTTTGTATGAGTATTCTACAAGAAGAATCAACTTTGGACGAAATCGTTAGGCTTGTTGGTATGGACGCACTTGGCAATAAAGATAGATTAACAATGGAAGTAGCTAAAACTATAAGAGAAGATTATTTGCATCAAAATGCTTTTCACGAAACAGATACCTATGCTTCATTAGCAAAACAACTTCGTATGTTAAAACTAATTGTAAATTTCTATAATTTAGGGCAAGATGCTTTGCTTAAAAATGTAGATATACAAGATATAATAGAAATTCCTGTTAGAGAACAAATAGGTAGATCTAAATATATTGAAGAAGAGAATCTCAGCAAATTTGATAGTATTGAAAAAAAATTGAAAAAAGAAATTGCTGATTTGATAGGATAGGAGAGAGGAAGAATGTTAAAAGAATATAAAACAATTAGAGAAGTAGTTGGACCTCTTATGCTTGTAGATGGTGTTGAAGGTGTTAAGTACAACGAACTAGTGGAAATAGAACAAGCAAACGGCGAAAAAAGAAATGGTAAAGTTCTTGAAATCAATGGCGATAGAGCTCTTGTCCAATTGTTTGAAGGCTCTTCAGGTTTACAAATATCAACAGCTAAAGCTAAATTCTTAGGTAAAAGTACAGAAATAGCTGTTAGCGAAGATATGCTTGGTAGAGTATTTGATGGAATGGGTAGACCAATTGATAATGGAGCTCCTATTATTCCAGAAAAAAGAATAAATATTAATGGACAACCTATTAATCCCGTTGCTCGTAATTTCCCTGATGAATTTATCCAAACTGGTATTAGTGCAATTGATGGACTTAATACTTTAGTTAGGGGACAAAAGTTGCCAGTTTTTAGTGCTTCAGGTTTGCCTCACGCTGAATTAGCTGCACAAATAGCTAGACAAGCAAAGGTGTTAAATAGTGATTCCAAATTTGCAGTTGTATTTGCTGCTATTGGTATTACATTTGAAGAAGCTGACTTCTTTATTAGTGATTTTAGAAAAACAGGTGCAATTGATAGAGCAGTATTGTTTATGAATTTAGCAAACGACCCTGCAATTGAGCGTATAGCAACTCCTCGTATGGCACTAACAACCGCTGAATATTTAGCTTTTGAATGTGATATGCACGTACTTGTTATTATGACAGATATTACCAACTATTGCGAAGCATTGCGTGAAGTTAGTGCGGCAAGAAAGGAAGTTCCTGGTCGTCGTGGATATCCTGGTTATTTGTATACTGACCTTGCTACAATTTATGAGAGAGCAGGTAGAATCCTTGGTAAAAAAGGTAGTATCACTCAAATCCCTATATTGACAATGCCTGAAGATGACAAAACTCATCCAATTCCTGACCTTACCGGTTATATAACTGAAGGACAAATTATTCTTAGTAGAGAACTATACAAGAAAGGAATAACTCCTCCAATAGATGTATTGCCATCACTTTCTAGATTAAAAGATAAAGGTATAGGAAAAAATAAAACACGTAAAGATCACGCTGATACGATGAACCAACTATTTAGTGCTTATGCGCGTGGTAAAGAAGCAAAAGAACTAAGTGCAATACTTGGTGAAGCTGCTCTTACTGAAGTAGATAGAAAATTTGCTAACTTTGCTGAAATTTTTGAGAAAAAATATGTATCACAAGGTTTTGATACAAATCGTAGTATTGAAGAAACTTTAGATCTTGGCTGGCAATTATTAAAACTATTACCTCGTAATGAATTAAAGAGAATAAGAGATGAATATTTAGAAGAATTTTACGATAAAATATAAGAAGGTTTTAAATGAGTAGAATAAATGTAAACCCTACAAGAATGGAACTTAGACGATTAAAAACCCGTCTAAAAACCGCTATTAGGGGACATAAATTATTAAAAGATAAATCTGATGAAACTATTCGTCAATTTTTAATATACGTCAAGGAGAATAAAAAGCTTCGTGAAGAACTTGATAATGAAGTAAGTGGTGCATTAAGAAGCTTTTTGCTAGCTAGTGCAGTAACAACTTCTCAAGTTATGGAAGAAGCTGTAGTTATGCCTGGATTTAGTGTAGAATTGGAAACTTCAGAAAAAAATGTTATGAGCGTTATCGTGCCTGAAATTAGCATAAAGGAAAGTGATAATAAAGAGCTTTATCCATATTCTTTTGCTAGTGTAAGTAGTGAGCTTGATAATAGCATAAGTAATCTTTCAGAATTGTTAGTTAAATTGGTAAAGCTTGCTGAAGTGGAAAAAACTTGTAATATGCTTGCCGACGAAATAGAAAAAAATCGTCGTAGAGTAAATGCATTAGAATATGTTATGATTCCACAATTACAAGAAACTATCAAATATATTGTTATGAAACTTGATGAAAATGAAAGAAGTAGCATTATTAGATTAATGAAAGTTAAGGCAATGATAGAACAAAGGCAATAAAGTATATTTACAAAGTGGATTTTTAAGTAAAAAATAAGGACAATCAATTTGATTGTCCTTTTATATTTTAGTTATTACTTTTTATATTTAAGTTATTACTTTTTATATTTAAGTTATTACTTTTTATATTTAAGTTATTACTTTTTATATTTTAGTTATTACTTTTTATATAATATTTATTAGTTATTTTTTATGGAAATAGTTAGGAACATTTTTACATTAAATAAATTCCAAGGAGTGCTTTCCACTGGTGGAAATACTCTAAAAACCATTTTTGCTTTAGTTGTCGGATGCTCAAACTTTATTTCGGTAGCCCACAAAGCTAGGTTAAAACCAACTGGAGTTTTGCCATTGCCATATTTTTGATCACCAAAAAGAGGAGTTCCTAAATTGGCCATTTGTACTCTAATTTGATGACTTCTACCTGTATGTAATCTAACATCAACTAAACTTACTGTTTCGTTGCTATCTAATACTTTGTAACTAAGTATAGCTTTTTTGGCACCTTCTTCACTCATTGGTGCAATATAAACTAAATTTCTGGTGCAATCTTTTTTAAGATAATTTGTAAGGTATGAAATTTGTTTTTCTTTAGGTGTCCCAATGACTACAGTTAGATATTTTTTTTCAAATTCTCCAAGTTTTATTGTGTCGCATAGCCTAGCGCTAGCTTTACTAGTTTTGGCATATACCATTACACCGCCTGTTGGGCGATCTAATCTATGGACTAAACCAACATAAGCATCACCTGGTTTGTTATAGGTTTTTACCATGTATTCTTTTACAACACTAAGTAAATCCGGGTCTCCTGAAGAATCAGGGCAACAAGGTATGTTTTGTGGTTTAACAACAACTATTACATGGTTGTCTTCGTAAACTATATTCAAATCTTCTAAAGTAAATGTTTTTTTCATATGAATATTATCTATCATTATCCACCAAAAGTCAAGTGAAAACAGCATAAATGGGTTGCTATTTATAAAAAAAATAGGTATAATAAAACAAATAATAATTTTATATATATAGGAGTGATTTTATGGCAATTAAATTAATAAAAAAAGGGATATATTTTTATCAAGGTAAACAAATAAAGCTTAATGAAGTAGCTGGACTTGATTATGAAAATGCTTATAAAGGAACTTTAGCATATAATATTTTAGATAAACATAATCAAAATAAACCGACAATTAGAGGCGGTGCATTAAAATTAAAATTTGATGCGTTGGCTAGTCACGACATAACTTATGTCGGAATTGTTCAAACGGCGAAGGCGAGTGGATTAAAAAAATTCCCTGTACCTTATGTACTAACGAATTGTCATAATTCTTTATGTGCTGTTGGTGGTACAATTAATGAGGATGACCATATGTTTGGTTATTCTGCTGCTAAAAAATACGGTGGAATTTATGTTCCTGCACATCAAGGTGTTATTCATAGTTATATGCGTGAAAGAATGGCTGGCTGTGGCAAAATGATACTTGGTAGTGATAGTCATACAAGATATGGTGCGTTAGGCACTATGGCAATCGGTGAAGGCGGCGGCGAAATTGTTAAGCAATTGCTTTCAAAAACTTATGATACTAATTATCCAGAAGTTATCGGAATCAAACTTTCTGGCAAACCTAGAAAAGGTGTAGGTCCTCAGGATGTTGCACTTGCAATAATTAGGGAAACTTTCAAATGTAGTTTTGTTAAAAATAAAGTAATGGAATTTTTTGGTAGCGGTATAGCACAATTACCAATAGAATTTCGTAACGGTATCGATGTAATGACTACCGAAACTACTTGTCTAACTTCTATTTGGGAAACCGATGATAAAGTAAAAAAATATTTAGAAGTACATAAAAGACCAGAGGAATATAAAGAAATAAAACAAGGGGAATTGGCTTATTATGATGGGCTTGTAAAAGTTAATCTATCTAAAATTGAACCGATGATAGCTTTACCTTTCCATCCAAGCAACGCTTATACTATTAAAGAATTGCTAGCAAATCCTTATGAAATTTTATCAAAATGTGAAGAAGAAGGTAGGAAATTATTAAAAAATAATAAATTCACCTTAACAGATAAAATAGTTGATGGAAAAATAATAGCAGACCAAGCAATTATTGCTGGTTGTGCTGGTGGTACTTATGATAACTTGATGGAAGCTAGTACAATATTAGAAAATAAAAGCATTGGTAATAAACTTTCTATGAGTATTTATCCTGGAAGTCCTACTATCTATGCAGACCTTGTTAAGAAAGGTGCTATAAGTACATTTATTAGCGTTGGTATTAATGTGAAAACCGCATTTTGTGGTCCTTGCTTTGGTGCTGGTGATGTGCCTAGCAATAATGGACTTAGTATTAGACACACTACTCGTAATTTTGAATCAAGAGAGGGTAGTAAACCAGGCGAAGGGCAATTAGCTTGCGTAGCATTAATGGATGCAAGGAGTATTGCTGCATCTGCCGCAAATGGTGGTGTAATAACTAGTGCTATGGATATTGAATACAAATATAAAGCTAAACCTTTTGTTTATGACCCTACTATATATGAAAATAGAGTATTAGATTGTTATGGAAAAGGCGATTATAATTTGCCTATTCAATATGGACCGAATATTATAGATTGGCCAGAATTAATTGCACTAAAAAAACATTTAATTATGAAAGTATGTGCTGTTATTAATGACCCTGTAACTACCACCGATGAATTAATTCCTAGTGGTGAAACTAGTAGTTATCGAAGTAATCCTATGCGTCTTGCTGAATTTACTTTAAGTAGAAAATGTCCTGATTATGTAGCTAAATCTAAATTGGTTTATCAAGATGAAGAAGCTAGAAAAAATGGAGATATGACAGAAGAATATAGGACACTTTGTGAGAAATTAGGTTTTGATGAAAATGATGTTGAAATTGGTAGCGTAATTTATGCAACTAAACCAGGTGATGGCAGTGCTAGAGAACAAGCGGCAAGTTGTCAAAGAGTTCTTGGCGGTGTAGGTAATTTGGCAAGAGAATATGCAACAAAGAGATATAGAAGTAATCTTATAAATTGGGGTATGTTGCCTTTACTTTATGATAATGGTAAATTCAAATTGGAAAATGGCGATATTGTAGCTATAAAAGATGTTGCAAATGTGTTTGATTATTATAAAATCAATGCCACAGTAATTAGAGGTGATATGTTAGTATCAATTGTTTTAACAATGGATAACCTTACCGATGATGAAAAAACTATTATTAAAGAGGGTTGTTTAATCAACAAAAATAGATGCGAATTATAACAGGTATTTACGGTGGTAGAAAATTAATTTCTCCAACAAATAGAGAAGTAAGACCAACTCCTGATAGAGTAAAAGAGAGTTTATTTAATATTCTTAATTATGAATTGGACGGAGCTTTAGTTATTGATTTGTTTTCTGGCTCGGGTTCTTTGGGGATAGAGGCACTTAGTCGTGGTGCAAAGAAATGTTATTTTTGTGATAATAGCGGGCAGTCACTTGCTCTTACTAAACAGAATTTAAGTTTTGTGCCGATTAGCGATTATGAAACGATTAAAGCGGATTATAAAGATAATATAACTAGATTAGGTTCTAGAGGTGTTAAGGCAAATTATATATTTTGCGATCCACCTTATGATTTGCAACTAGGTACAGAAATTTTGCTAGCAATAGAGAAAAGTGATTTACTTGCAGAAAATGGCAAAATAATGATAGAACATAGAACTTTTGACAAGCCAATTTGTAGTGGAAATTTTGATTTGGTTGACCAAAGGAAATATGGAGAGACAACCATTGATTTTTATCAAAAAATCAAGAAAATAGCAATTACCGGTACTTTTGACCCATTTACTAAAGGACATAAATCTTTAGTTGAATATGCATTGGAAAGGTTTGATAAAGTTTTTGTAGTAATGCTAGTTAATCCAAAGAAAGTATTGACTTATGATAAAGATGCTCGTTTGGAAATGATAAGAGCATCACTACAAAATTATAAAAATTATGTTCAAATAGACTATTTTGAAGGATTGACCATTGACTATTGTCAAAAAAATGGTATAAAATATATATTAAGGGGCATCCGAAATTCAGAAGATATGGAATATGAAAAAGAAATTGCCGACTATAATTATGAAAATGGCGGTATTGAAACAATTTATATGAAAGCTTTGGATAAAGATATTAGTAGCACCTTAGTTAAAGAAAATATCGAAAAAGACCAAAGTATTGATACAATGGTGGATTCTGATATTATTAATAAACTAAAGAAAAAATAGGAGGCGTAATATGGAAGATATTAAATTATTACTTACTTATTTAGAAACAGAAATTACCGACGGAAAGAAAAGCTTTTTAGGCGGTGGGGTAGTTGTTGATTCGGATAGAATGATGGATTTAACAAAAAGAATTAGAGTAGCCTTTGATGAAATCAGTGGCAATAATGTTTTGGCTAATGCAAATAAAAAAGCACAACAAATAGTCGCTGAAGCTTCGGCTAGAAGACAACAAATACTAGATAATGATACGATTATTGCCGATGCACAGGCTATTGCAGAAAAAATTAAAAATGATGCTCAAATAGTTTGCAAGAATGAGGCTAAAGATAATTATGCAAAACTTTATAATATGTTGGAAAAAGTTAATGCAAATTTGATTAGTGCTAGTAAAAATATAGATAATTCTATGCAAAATATTGATATGGTTTTAGATGAGGAAAAATAGATAACATAAAATACCACTTATAAACATACTAATTAATGCCTGCGTAAATTTACTTAACAAGTAGAACGCAGGTTTTATTTTGCACTTAGACAGGAAAGTTAGACTTTGCAGGGTAATACACAAACCACCAAATGTTATGGCAAAGGTGCACAGAGGAATTAGAACGGCTATATGCATCGGTGAATTGCTCATTATGGAACATCCCTTCGTTACTTCGACAATACTGCTTACAAAGCCTAAGGCTGTATCATAGTTTATATTAAGAAGTGTTAAGCTTTTAGCAAAAAAACCGATAACCTGAATATCTTTAAGGACATCAATAACCATATTAAAAATTGCAATGTATCCACCTACAAGAGCAACACTTATAATACTATTTAGCATACTCTTTGATAGAATTTTAGTTGAGTCAATTGGTGGTGGAATTAAATTTATGCTTAAATCATTGTTTTTATTTCTATATATAAGACCATTTATTAGGGTTGCTAAATAGTGGCTTACAAGTATAATAAATCCAGCTAGTTTACTATGTAACATACTCATACCAACTGTTCCTAGTATAAACAAAGGTCCACTTGTGGAAGTAAATGTACTTATTGCTTTTGCTGTTTTTTGGTCAATTAAATTTTTCTCATATAAATCAGAAATTAATTTTGCTCCTACTGGATATCCACTTAACATCGACATTACAAGGACATAACCGCTTAAAGATGGAGCATAGTATATCTTTTTTAATGGTTTTTTCATTAGTTTACCAATATCAAAACCAAAATTATATTCGCATAGTATTTTTGAAAAGAAAAAGAATGGTAGTAAACTAGGTAATACTGCTACAAAATATAGTGTTAGACCATCGCTAATACTTATTAGATATTTGTCTGGAAAAAATATCAAAAAAAACATAAAAAAAACTACTAGAGCATATATAAAATATTTCGATTTCATAATTTAGTATATGCGCTAGTAGTATTATTTATGGGTTATTATTTGTTTTAGAATAATTTAGTTGGGTTGTAAATAGTAACACCATTATCTATAAAATATTTTTTTCTGTAAAAAGAAAAATTAAGTGTAATATTTAGTGTTATATAAAATACTATAAATGTAGGTAACATTAATACCGGTACAAGTCCAAAAGTTGGTATTATAGTACCTAATATGATACTTATAAATATAATAGTACTAACAGATAAGCAAATAAAATTCTTTTCAAAATTCTTAAATAATGGGGTAAAACTATGTTTCAATGCTATAAATATATTCTTTTCACCGTTTTTAGCAATTTCAGGCAGCCATTGTGATAATAATGAAAATCTCAATGTGTAAATAAATAAAGCAAGTGCTAAAGAAATAGGCAAAGCAATAAATCCAATTGCTTGGATTAACCAAGTAGCAAGAAATATAAGTCCAAATCCTATTGCAAAATCAACAATGCCAAGCACAACTGAAGTTAGTAATGAATAAAGTAACGATATTGGTAATGTGCTTATTACTGCATTTAGTAATCCTTGATCAAAATTTGTTGTTAGTTTACTGTACATAATTTTATTTATTGGGATTAGTGGTAAATTTATTAAAAATCTTGTAAATATAATTATCAAACTAACAAAAACTAATCGCATATTTATATAACTTGCATTTTGCGCAAAGTATATAGTAAATAATTTTAGTATGTTTTGAACCGCTAATATTGGGTGTCTTACTATCTCATCAGGACTTGTCACAAAAGCTTCACGCACGTGGTCAAATAATTGATTAAATACTGGACCCAATATGCTAAATACGATTGCTGTAGCTATTAATACGATAATCAAAATAAAGATTAGCAATTTGAAAACAAGTTTGAAATTGCAAAACAATATCGAAAAAGAATTACGTAGTGGCATAATTATCTCCTTTTGTATGGACTATGAATTAAGTCTTCTCTTGTTATCCCTTCAACATCACAATATGTTATTAGGTTTGCAGGGAAAAGCGTTGTTATAAATGTTATATATACTAATGAATTAAATATCAATTTTATAATCCAAATATCACGGAATAACCAAGCTAAAAATGTCGGAATTAAACAAAATAAGGCAATAAACAAATTGGTTATAAACATTTTGTTTTGACAACTATGAGCTTTGGAAAATGACAATTGCAAAGCACGAAATATAGGAATTCCGTTTAATGTCATAATTGGTAGCCACAAGGTTATTGCAGAACAAAGATAAATGGTTATTAATAAAACACAAAGTACGGATAGTATGGCTAGGATGATTCCTAATATACTATTTTTTAATGAAAACCACAAAACCACAAATAAGCAAGTAAATGTATGAAAAAATAAAATTAATATAATAAGTGCTATTGATATTGTGAGACTAGAGAAAAAATTCTCATCTGTAGAGTTAAATATTCGTGTTAGGCTAAAATCATTAACTCTAAAATGTCGCATCATTATTGAATTTATTGATGAGATAGCTATTACCAATAATATTAATCCGAATATAAACACTAATAGTGCCCATATAGGATGGCTGAATATTGGTAGCCAAAGTCGACCAAAATTTGCATAATACGGTGTGTTATAATTTGCAAATATAGTAATGTACTGACTTGCTGGGAATATATAACTTAATGCTAATGCTGGCATAATTGCGAGCAACAAAAAAGTAAGGAAGTGTTTTCCTTTCTCTTTGACAAAAACATATTCAAAAGTCATTTTCAAGTATTTCATATAGTTATTATATCAAACAAATAAAGTTAATGCAACATAATAAAATTAACATTTTAATAAGAGAGGATTCAAACTTTTGGATAAAAGTACTATTATAAGGTTAAAAATCAAGATAGAATTGACTACTTATGGTTTTTTTTGACAACATTTGTCTAAAAATTATATTGTAAGAGTGGTTGTGTGTTAGTATTTTGTCTAAGATGGACATTAAATGTCCAAAATTATCTACTAAGGAGGAATTATTGTGATTAACAAGATTGTAATGACAAAAAGTGCTATTTTTGACTACGAGGAAATTGTTTGTTTGATACCTATGAATGTGTATCAAATAAAAAGCGATGTAGAAAAATTAATAGACAGAGACAAATTTTTTAAAATAGGTGATGAGATACGTTTACCCTATTATGACAAGACTAGTGATCTTAAATTACTAATGTTTATAAAAAAAGGATATAAATTTGGTATTATGCAAGTTTATGTTCTGCAAGGTATTTGTTTGGAAAACGATTATGATAAAGAAATGGAAACGAATGGGAGTATTAAAGAATGGTTGTCAGTGGAGATTTGAAAATGGACTATTATAATGAAGTAGAAGAACTTTTATCAAATTATAAAAATAAACAAAAGGAGATTAGGGTATTTAGTAAAGAAGATAGCAAACAAGATTTTTTAAAGCATTGTCTTGATTGCTTGGATGATTATGAAAAAGAGTTGCTTGATAGTATTATGATAGAAAAAATATCAATAAGGCAATACTCAAGACAAAGCGGATTCTCTAGAGCGTTTGTAACAAAAGAAAAAAATAGATTAATAGATTTAATAGCAAAATTTTTTCAAGTCAATTATTCTTAAATATGTTTACTATAATGTACGTGTATGTGCGCACGAGGAAACCCACTAAAAACTGACTAAAACGACTAAAAAACGACTTTTTATTTCATAGAATAATATAATTTGAATTATTATTAAAATAAATAAATTTTTTTAAATATTTTTCTAATAATTGGTTGACATAATCCTTTGTATGTTGTATTATGTAAAAGCGTTCGAAAGACGCGGTGTACCTTAACAGTAATAATAGAAAGGTTTATAAAATTAAATCAAGTTAATTTTTTTGAGTAAAAAAAAATATAAAACTTAACAAACTTTTAAACATCTAAAAATAAAAGTCAGAAAGTTTTAGTCAA
>JBAXZI010000058.1:0-11276 GCA_041670385.1 Clostridia bacterium
CTATTTCCGCAATGAATTTCAAACCTTTTTCTAAGCTACTAACTTCTAACTTTTCTTTATCCTTACGAATTTCTACATAAGTAGGTGTTTGCTTGTTTTGGTTGCTAGCTATTTGTCCAAAAATTTCTTTGTCTAATTCTTCGCTAGCTACATTACCATATAAATATAAACAATCATTTCTTACTTCTATTCTAAATACTATTTTATGACCTAATTTGAAGTTTTCACAGTTAGGACGAAAACGCTGTTTTATATCCATATAAGATAGGATAGTATTTTTTACTTTACTATAAGCAAATTTTACACTGTTTTTGCTTTGTCTAAGTTGATTTTCAAAAACTGGTTCTAGTATTTCTCTTTTATACTCATCGTATATGTTACTAATACCGACTTCATCAGCAAGGTCCTGACTGTCTTCTGTGTTATCAACTACTTCAATAGGTGCAACTTCACTTTTTATTACCGGAATTTGTTCGTCTATATCTAAGTCTTCTTCTAAGATTTTGCTATTTTCATCTTCATCATCTTCATCATTAGATATATCGGTAATTTCCTTTTCTAAAGTATCCAAATAATCTTTATATTCATTGGCACCTTCGTAAGAAAAAATTTCCTCATTTACTTCCTTGTCCATTTCTTCAAAATCTTTAGAATCATCAATGTCACTAGAATTACTAGAATCATCAAAATCATCTATAAATGAATCATTTGTTTCATTTGAATCATTTTCAGGAAGTATGCCATCATTATCATTTAAAGGTTCATCTAAGGTAGGTGTTTCAATGGTTGGTTCTTGAGTGTCAGTAGGATTGCTATTTAAGTTAGTTGTAGCAAGGTTATCATTTTCCAATGTTTCAGGGATAGTGTCATCATTTACGACAGTATTTTGTACATTATTGTCAATAATATTATCACTATTTTGTTCCATATTAAGTAACTTTGCTCCTGCTTTTACGGCAATAAAATTGTAACCGACATCAAGGGATTTACTATATCATATATTATAGTGAGAACTTTCCCTATCTAATTAACTACATATTACCAAAGATTTTGAATTTAGTCAATATTAATTTTAAGTATGGAGTGGTTATCAATGGAATAAAGTGTTATTTAGTGCAAAAATACAAAAATTTTGCCCGACTTCAAACTTAATTATGTTGCAATAATTCCAATTATTAAGCAAAAATGTTTAAAATAATAAATTACTAAAATTAGAATAAAATGATAAATAAAGCAAAAAAATTCAAATAAAATGATAAATATGTCGATGAGGAAGTCTTATTAAAGTTAAATTTTTTATATGAGCAAAAAATTTGCAAAATGATGTACTTTCAATTTAATAAAAATAATAGTTGTTAAACCGTAAAAACCGCATAAAAAAATTAAAATTATTTATTTACTAATTTTTTACATATAGTAAATGTTTATTCTAATTTATTTTTTAATACTATTTTAAGTTTGATTAATTTATTTTTTAATACTATTTTAAGTTTGGCTAATTTATTTATTATTTTATGGGGTAATATTGAGGTAAAAAAAAAGATATTGTAATAACGTATGCAATGTTGTATACTAATTATATATTTAAGTTACCTTAATCTAGGAGGGTTATATGGAAGAAAATATAAATGTGCCACAGGAAGAAAAGAAATTAAAGTTAGACTATGGCAAAACAGCTAAAATAGGTGTTGCTTTTGCAATTATTATTTTATTTTGGGCTGCGTATGATTTTGTAGTTCCACTATTATTAGAAAATGCTTATGGATTAAGTAATTCTGTGAGAGGACTAATTATGGGACTAGATAATTTGTTATCTTTGTTCCTATTGCCATTGTTTGGAAAAATTAGTGATAAATCTAAGAGTAAATTAACAAATAAATGGGGTAGAAGAACACCGTTTATTATTATAGGTACTATACTTGCCGCTATTACTATGATTTTTGTACCAATTGTTGCAAAAACCCAACAAGTAGAAAGTATGAATACTCGTAACGAAATTCTTACAGAAATGAGTCAAAGTCCAGAAGTTTTGCAAGCAAAATTATTAAGCTTTTATGGCGATTCTAAATATTGTGATAATGAATATTTAGAGAACAATGATATTAGCAAAGAAGAGTATATAAATATAAGTTATCATCATATTACAAAACAAGGATTTACAAATAAAACTTGTTATCTAGACGGAGAAGAAATAACCGAAGAGCAGTATGATGAATACGCAATAGATAATGAATTGTATAATAAATTTGTTGCAAGTGGTATGAATGTGTGGATTAGTGAACAGGTTTATGATAGCGTAATTAGTACAGAAACTGGAAGAACTAGTTTGGGTCTATATATGGCAATATTATTTATATGTTTACTTGCGATGGCTGTATTCCGTTCGCCAGCAGTTGCCCTAATGCCAGATGTAACGCCAAAACCACTTAGAAGTCAAGCTAATGCCGTAATAAATTTGGCGGGTGGTGTCGGTGGTGCACTTGCGTTTGTAATCTATACGGTCACGTTGTTCCAAATAAGTATAAATAACTATATTATTATATTTGCTGCGGTAGCGGGAACTATGTTATTGCTATTAGCTTTATTCTTATCACTAGTAAAAGAAAGAAAAATGGTGAAAGAGTGTGAAGAAATTTGTGAAGAATACGGGATTGTTGATGAAGTAGATATAAATACAACTACCGATAAAAATGGTAAAAAAATTAGAATTCCATTCAAAGATAGATCAGTAGAAGAAAAAGCAAAATTCCGTTCGTTTATGTTTATACTAGCATCAATATTTATGTGGTTTATGGGTTATAACGCAGTTAGTACCTCACTAAGTATTTATTGTACAAAAGCGCTAAACCTTTCTGCTAGTATAGCTAGTATTGTAAGTGGAGTTAGTATGGCAATCAGTGCTATTGCATTTATACCGGTAGGGTTCTTGGCAGTAAAAATAGGTCGTAAAAAGTCGGTTTTAATTGGTTTTGCGTTGGCAACAGTAAGTTATATACTTCTATTGTTATTTGTTAAACCAGGTGCGAATTATCTTGTGCCAGCTATATTGTTCTGTGTGTTCTACCTAATTTCTGGGTTTGGTCTAATAATTACAAATGTTAATACTTTCCCAATGGTTGTAGAACTTGCAAATGCGGATGATGTTGGTAAATATACAGGGTATTATTACACTGCTACAATGTCAGCTCAAGCAGTTACTCCTTTCTTTGCTGGATTAGTAATGGATAGATTTGGAATGAAATATTTGTTCTTATATTCTGCAATATGCGTGGTTATAGCAATTGTATTTATGTACTTTGTAAAACACGGTGACAGTAAGTCTATTCCTAAAAAACTATCGAAAGATGAGAAAAAACAAGTGTTGCTAGATAGTATAGGTGATGCAGATTAATAAAGAGTAATAATTTATAATAAATAAATATAATGTTGTCCGTAAATTACGGGCAACATTTTTTTATAAGGATAATTAATAAAAACAAATTTTTTGAATATTAAAAAAACGGAAGTAAAAAATACAAATTTGTCTATTTTTTTTGTTTATATTATTAAAATGCATTTTTATCACTAAAAACATAAAATTTTTTTTATAATAAAATGAAAAAAGAATATAGGAAGTCAAAGGAATAAAGTGTTAACGGAAATAAGTAAAATAAAATTTAGGAAGTAAACAGTTAAAGGAAGTAAACAGTTAAAGGAAGTAAATAATTTAACATAAAAAAGCAAGATTGTTATTCTTGCTTTTTATTTATTCCGCTTATTTTTTAAAATTTCTTGCATATCCATTTCTGGAAGTGTGGACCATTTAATTTTAGACATTTTTTGAAAATCGGTAAAACTTATTATTTGTAATTTATTTTCGTTATTTTTCACTATTTCTTTTGCTTTATGCAATTTGTCACACCGATTGCGTGATCTAACAAAGTAATCACATTTTTCTACTTTACTGGTGTAGTATCCGCCGACATCTACAACAATTTGTATAAGCTGTGCCATTTTTGGAAAATCTACAACTTCTAATTTACGGCTAAAACAGAAGGTCTTGCCCATAATATCTTCATTAGTTCTATGTTGCTTGTGTTGTGGACAAACGGATTTAACAAATTCCGTAAAAAGTAAAAGCGTTTTTCTTTTATCATACCTTGCTATAGCACTTTCCATTTTGTGTCCCGAGGTAGGGTTGTTTTCGAATAACTCAGGTAAAGTAGTTGCATTATTCTCACAAATTTTTTCCATAATTTGGCAAGTCATCAAAGCATCTTCATCGCTTCGGTGTTCTACCCCAATTTCGATAGCAAGTTCTTCACAAATAGTGGCTAATCTTTTATGTTGGGTATCTTTAGTCAAAATACGATATAATTCTTGGCTATCAAAAAAATCATATTTCAAAATAGGCAAATTATACCTTTCATACTCACAAAGTAAAAAATTTACATCATTATTAATCGCGTGTCCTATTACTATTTGGTCAGGATAAGTCAAAATTTCTTTAATTTTCGGGTAAAAATAGTCAAATTTAGGTTTATTTATGAATTCTTCTAATGGATAACCTAGCGTTATGTACTTATTGCAATATATTCCATAACTGAATTTGGCATCGGGATTTATTAATATATCTTCTTTTTTTATTACATTAAATTCAGTATCACAAATGACATAACCAAAACTACACATTTTGCCTAAACCATTATTGCAATTTGCACATTCAATGTCAAAAAAAAGGTATCTCACTAAACTCCTATTATGTAAAGGATTAAATCCTCAAATACATAAAAATTATATCATCAATTGTTCAATTTTACAAGAGATATTTAGTACTTTTTAGAAAAAGGGTTTCAAAACATTAGGGCAATTAAATTATACTAATTTGTACAAATTAATAAAATTGCTTTATATAAAATTGTTATTTTGCTTGTACGCTTGACTGAAAAGACACTAGATGATATAATTATGAAAATTATGCTATTATATGTATAAGTAATTATATTATATTTATATTACATAATAAACACAGTTGTAATTATATGCATTTATGCAGGGAGGATATTGAGTGGAAGAAAAGAAAAAAGGCGCCGAGCTTACGATTGGAGATGTTTTTGCCCTTATAAAAAAAGGATGGGTAAGAATAGTCGCTTATATTCTAATTGCAGCAGTTGTTGTCGGCGGAATTACTATTGGTATAATGATAGGGACTAGTAGTGAAGATAGTTATCAAGCAATGGTTAGTTTTAACTATGAAGGTGTTGAAAAAGGTTTTGACCCGTGGGGTGGTAGTTTGGACATAAGCAATATTAAGTCCGATGCTATAGTATTAAAAGCCTTAAAAGATAATGGTTTCGTAACTGATAATGAAGAGCGCACTACAATAAAAAATAATATAATTAGTAATATTAGTATAGCAGGTGTTGTTCCTGAAGATACAATGAAAAAAATATTAATAATCAAAGATATTGCTACTAAAAATCCTTCTCAATTAAATGACCTTAATGATTTATCTTATTATTCGACAAGTTATGTTATAACAATCACAAAAAGTAACAAAATCAATTTGAAGAAAAATGATTATATAAATATCCTCAATGCAATAGTAAATGAATATGCAGAGGATTTTAAAGCAAAATATGGATTTTCAGATGTTTTGGGTTCGGCAATTGCTGGCGATATCAATATTGAACAGTATGATTATATAGAACTTGTAGATTTATACGAAACACAAATTAATGATATGATATATTATTTAGAAACAAGAATTAGTAATAATAGTGATTACAGAACTACAAGTACAAAACTTTCTTTTCAAGATATGGAAAATAGATTATTAAGATTAAAGAATTTTGATTTGAAACAAATGCAAACTTTCATTTTCAAGGAAGGTCTTGCAAAAGATAATATTAGTGTAAATGCAGATGTCTATATTGAAGAAAAATTAAATGATTATGATAGAGAAATAGCAAGACAAGAAATATTAATAGAAGCTGTTGCTACAAAAAAAGATATAAATAATACACCACTTGATTTAACTGATGACCAGTATGTTATGAATTATGAACCACAATATAACACAACGGAAACTTCAGATGGGGCTACTATAAGAACGCTTGCAAATGGCGATGATTATACCTTAATGCTTAATAAATTTACGACATACCAAACAAAACTAGCTGATCTAAATAACTTAAAATCGTTATGGACTGACAGACAAAGTTCTTTTGGCAATAATTCAACAGCAGAAGAAAAAGCTATTGGAGATGTAATGATAAGTAATCTTGATACACAATTAAAGGTTGAAGCAGAAATAATAAATGATGGTGTACAAGAGTATATAGATAATGAAGTTTTGAAAGAAGCAGTATCGATTAGCGTTGCCGCAAATGCGCAAGATAAAGATAATTTAAGTTTTTCACTATTAGGAATTATATTAATAGTAACTATAATTATTGCTTTTGTAATTGCACTAGGAGTTACCAGCAAAAAAGGAAATAAAATAAATATAAAAGTAAAAAATGAAGATGAAGAAAAAAATATATAAAGATATAGTAAAAAGGTTTTTTGATATTGTATGCAGTTTTTTGGGTTTAATATTTTTAAGTCCGTTATTTTTGCTTGTAGCAATAATAATTAAAAAAGAAAAATATGGTTCAGTTATATTCAAAACCCAAAGGATAGGCAAAGATGGCAAACCATTCAAGTTCTATAAATTTAGATCGATGAGTGAAGATGCACCTAAGGATTGTCCGCCTGCATTATTGGAAAGCAATAAATACATAACTAAATTTGGCAAATTTATACGAAAAACAAGTATAGATGAATTGCCACAATTAATTTGTATACTTAAAGGCGATATGACTATTATAGGATACCGTCCGTGTGGTTTTAATGAACAAGATTTAGTAGAGGAAAGACGCAAATATAATGTACAAAGTACAAAACCAGGATTAACCGGTTGGGCACAAGTCAATGGCAGAGATAATCTTGCTAGGAATATTCCTAAAAAGGCGTGGTATGATGGACAATATGTAGAAAAACTTTCATTTTGGTTTGATTTGAAAATATTATTTATGACAGTAAAAAAAGTATTCAAATTAGATGGAGTAAAAGAAGGTGCTTGCGAAGGTTTTGTTATGGAGAAAAAAGCGGATATGGAAGCAGGCTATATGTTTGATGATATCGCTACTAACGAAGATATAAGAATAATAGTTAGTAAAAGGCCTGTTGTTGCAGAAATGAACAAGCAAGTTAGTTAAGTGTTATTTAATAATAAAATTTTAATAGAATAAAAAAAATAAGTTTGCAATATTAGATCATAATGTTGCAAATTTATTATTAATATGGGGGAATTAGTGAAAATCTTAATGATTGCAGGAGCATCTCGTTCGGTAATATGGTTTAGAGAAGAGTTGATAAAATATTTACAAGATAAAGATATTTCAATAGAAATAGTCGCATGTGATAATGAGAATAGAGAAAAGATAGAATCTTTAGGAGTAAAATTTTACAGCATAGGCAGTAATAATCGGGATAAAGGTATCTTTTCTAATATAGCATATGTAATAAGATTATCTAAATTAATTAAACAAATCAAGCCTGATAAAATAATGACTTTTCAAGCAAAACCAAATACTTTCGGAATAATCGCTGCGAAAAAAGCAGGATATAAAGACATTACTGCAATGGTAGAAGGATTAGGCTCTGTTTTTAATGATAATAGCTTAAAAAACAGAATAATTAAAATAATAACAACAATTTTATATAAAATAGCGTTTAAGAAAATACCAACAGTAATTTTCTTAAATAAAGACAACAAAAAAAGATTCTTAGATTGTAGGATTGCTAAGGAAAATCAATGTTTTTTAATTAATGGCATAGGTGTTGATATAAATAAATTTAAACAAAAAAACCAACCTAATATCGATATTATAAAATTTGTAATGATTGCTCGAATTGAAAAAGATAAAGGTATTGTGGAATATTGCGAAGCTGCCAAATCAATAATAAATAGTGGCGTTAGTAATGTCGAATTTAATTATTATGGTATATGTGATGAAGAGCATAATATAATTGAAGATTACAAAGATTATGTAAAGTATAGAGGATATACTGATAAAGTTTTAGATATTTATGAAAACAATCATATTGTTGTTTTACCTAGTTATCACGAAGGTTGCCCAAGAAGTTTAATGGAAAGTTGCTCAATAGGAAGAGCAATAATAGCAAGCAACATTGCGGGCTGCAAAGCAATGGTAAAAAATGGAAAAAACGGTTTATTGGTAAATGTAAAAGATGTTAATGATTTAATAGAGAAAGTAAAATTTTTTATTGAAAACAAGTCTCAAATTAATATTATGGGGCAAGCAAGTAGGAAAATCGCTGAAGAAATTTTTGACAGTAATATCATAAATGCCCAAATATTTGAGAGGATAATGCAATGAAAGTAGGAATATTGACTCATTATAATGTTAATAATCAAGGTGCACAACTTCAAATGTATGCGTTAACTAATTTTTTAAAACAAAATGGTTATGATATTGATATTTTGACATATAAGAAAAATTATGATTTTGATTTATCAAAAGGTAAAAGGAATCAAATTTCTTTGCGTTCAATTCCTTATGTATTTAAAGAATTTTTAATAAAAAAAGGACTGTTTTTAACGGTATTTAATACAAAAAAATATTTAAAAAATAAAAAATTTAGAAAACAAAACTTTAATTTTAAATTTTATAATAACAGTGATTTGTCAGCAATTGTTATTGGTAGTGATGAAGTATTGAGTTTAGAATTGGGCTGTAATTTTATGATGTATGGTCATGGCTGTTTGGCTAATAATATTATTTATTATGCACCATCATTTGGACAAACGGATATAACTAGAATAGAAAAATATAATTATCTTGACCTAATCAAAAGTGGTGTTGAAAAAGTTAATTATTTATCGGGAAGAGATGCAAATACTTGTAGTATACTTGAGAAATTGTCGGGGGAAGAAGTAAAAATAGTTTGTGACCCCGTATTATTGTATGATTTTTCACAAACTAGTACAAAAATCAAGAAAATTAATAAAAAATATATGATTCTTTATGGTTATGATAAAAATTTTAATGATGAAAAAGAAATATTTGAGGTAAAGAAATTTGCAAAAGAAAAAGGATATAAAATTATTTCTGTTGGAACATATCATAAGTGGTGTGATGTAAATATAACCTGCAATTGTTTGGAATGGCTTGAATATTTTAAATATGCTGAATTTATAATTACTGATACATTTCACGGTACAATAGCTAGTTTAATTAATAATAAACCATTAATAGTAAAAACAAGGTCAATAAACAATAATAAACTTGAAGGTATATTAAATCAATTTGAAATCGGATATATTGAAATAGATGAAATTACAAAAGAAAATATTGAAACAATTTATAATAATAATATAAATTATACTATGTTTAATGAAAAACTAGAAATAATAAGAAAAAATTCTTCACAATATTTATTAGGGGCATTAAAAAATGAATGTAAGTAAAATTGCTAATTGTTCTGGTTGTGGAGTTTGTTCTATAATATGTCCAACGCAAGCCATAGAAATAAAAGAAAATAAATACGGTAATTTAGTAGCTTTTGTTAATGATAAGTGTATCGAATGCGGGAAATGTGTTAAAGTATGTCCTATGTATAATTTAACAAGTAAAAAGGATATTAAAGATGGCGGTATTAAAGCATTAAGTGCAATAGATACCCAAGTAAATATGGAAAGTTCTTCAGGCGGTGTTTCTACCCTAATTGCAACCTATGGACTTAAAAATGGATATAAAATAGTGGGCGTAAAAATGGATATGTCGGATTTGCGTGCTAAATTTACAGTTATAAATAAAATAGAAGAGTTAGAAGATTTTAGGAAGTCTAAATACTTACAAGCTTATACTTTACCAGCGGTGCAAAAATTAATTGAAGAATGTAACCAAAATTTGGAAGCTAAATTTATAGTTTTTGGTATGCCTTGTCAAATAAATGGGCTATATTCTTTGGTCAATGCTATGCAAATAAAGAATGAAATAATTTATATAGATTTCTTTTGTCACGGAGTTCCGTCTTACCGAACTTGGGACAAATATATAGATGAAGTTAAAAAGAAAAATGATATAAATGATATTAATAGTATATTATTTCGTGATAAAAGTGACGGGTGGCATAGTTTTTTAATGAATATAGTGGGTAATAATAAATATCAAAAATTTGCTCCTAATGATTTGTTTTATCAAGCTTTTTTTGATAATATATTATTAAATAAATCTTGTTATGATTGTCGATATAGAATGGGTAATACCTGTGCAGATTTGAGACTAGGGGATTTTTGGGGACAAAAGTTTAAGTCAAATAATAAAGGTGTTAATGCTTGCATTATTATGAATAAAAGGGGCGATGATATTCTAAAAAACATATCATTGCTGTGTAATGAATATAAGGATATTGAAATAAATGATTGCTTAATGTATCAAAGTATTAAGCCTTATGAATGGACAAAAAACAATGATTGTGCAAGAGAGCATTTACAAAATAATGACAATTTAAAAATAATAATTAAGGGTTATAGAAAGAAATTAGGAATTAAATATCTAATAAAACAAAATTTGAAACGAATTTTATATAAATTACCCCAAAAAATGAGAAATGCAATTAAGGAGAAAATTTAGTGCTAATATAGCATTAAAAAATAGAGTAAAATGAGAGAACCTATTAGAATATTACAAGTAGTTAGTCATATGGACCGAGCAGGTACCGAGACTATGTTGATGAATCTTTATCGCAATATTGATAGAGAAATAATTCAATTTGATTTTATGATGGACAACAAAAATGAAGCTGATTATGATAACGAAATTTTGGCATTAGGTGGTAAAGTCTATTATGTTCCTAAATTTAAAATATACAATTATTTTAGTTATAAAAAGGCTTGGAATGAATTTTTCAAAGACCATAAAGAGCATAAAATAATTCATGGACATATTGGAAGTGCCGCAGCTATATATTTAAAAATGGCAAAAAAAGAAGGGATATATACAATAGCACATAGTCATAATAACAATTATAACAAAAATTTAAGGGGATTTGTATTATCATTAGTAGTAAAACCTACTAAATATATTGCTGATTATTTTTTTGGGTGTAGTTATGAAGCAGGGTTAATAAGATACGGGAAGAAAGTGGTAAATTCAAACAAATTTAAAGTATTAAATAATAGTAGTGAAACAAACAAATATAATTATGATGAAATAAACAGAGAA
>JBAXZI010000059.1:0-10840 GCA_041670385.1 Clostridia bacterium
CATTGTTATGGCTAGTTGCAGAACCGAACAAGTCGCAAAACTGATTATACTTATTGATGGATACAAATAGTTTACACCCATACTTATAATTATACTTACACCCAAACTCGTTACCAAAATTATTGGTTCTAGAAAACTTTTTGAAGTAAGTAGCAAAATTATTATTACTGCAAATACTGCATATATTAAAAAGTCAGGTAATTCTTTTAGGGTTTCTGTCATAACAGATTCTGAAGTTTGTGTCATACCTGCTGAAGCAATATTTCTACTTTTATCAACTCCATTTATATTATAAGTCGTAGAAACAACCTCTTCTTTAATAGAATCTAACAAATCAGTCGCTTCTTTAGTAGATGGAGAATACTCTATCATCATAGTAATTATGTAATCAAAAGTTCCGTCTTCCAAATCCCTTTTAAGATATTTATTTAATGCATCGGCATTTATTTCGACTTCATCAAGTGACATCAATTGTACATAATTTTTTATATCAGGCCTAATTTTTTGGATATCTTCGTCTTCCATCAGTTGTTTTATTGCTGGATTTTCCATAACATCCAAACCGCTAAAATCGGTTTCTTCAAGTTTTTGTTTCATATCAACAAGTGTATTTACATCTTCTACCCAAACTACTTGAGTTACGCCTTCATATTCAGTTCTTATTTTATTAATTGAATTACGCAATTCCTCATCATCTTCGACTCCTCGAACAACAAGCATTACATCACCACGAATGTTAAAATTATCTTTTAGAAATTCAAAACCCTTTGAAGTATCAAAATCTTCAGTAAAATAACTCATCATATCCGAATTAATTTTCTTTTCATCTTTGACAAGGAAAATGGTGCCAATAATAGACATTATTAAAAGCACAATAAAAATTGATAGGAAAATATATTTAAATTTTACAATAAAATCACTTAGCTTTTTCAAAAACATAATGAAACCTCGCCCTAAATTATTTATATGCCATTATAACATGTAAAATTTAATTTTGCTACATTTTTTTGTAGACAATTTCTATTTTTTATTGTACTATGATATAATCTATGAAAATGCTAGTATGGCTCAATGGTAGAGCAGTTCACTCGTAATGAACAGGTTGAGAGTTCGATTCCCTCTACTAGCTCCAAATAGATTATCATAATAAAATACGAGAAAATAAAAATATTTTCTCGTATTTTTTTGGGGTAAAAAAATGGGATAAATAAGCTATTTTATAATTTTTTCCTGATAAATATCACTAGCTACAAAATTTATTTTAACTATGTATTTACCCTCTTCATTAAGCGCTATATCAAATACAAAATCTTCTTTATTTATTGCAAAATGGTTTTGCAAAAACTTCATAATGTCACTTTTGATTATCTTAATTGCACTATTTGGGATACCAAAACTATCAAAAAGTATTATTTGCTGTAATCTATTATATTCTTTTTCTTGACTTATTTGATTCATTTGAATATTGACCTCACTTTATGAAATATATTAGAATAATCTTTTTGAAAATTGTATATTTTTTTTTCGCCGTTTTCTATATTGTTAGCTATGATATCATAGGCTTCAATAACATTACATTTTTTTGTAATTTTATCAATTGTGCTACCTAGTGCAATTCTTTGTTCTTCAGGAATTACTCCTAATAAAGGTAATTTGGTAGCATTTGCTATATCGGTTGGTGATAACATTTTGTTATCAGCTACCAATTCGCTTATAAGTCTATTCACTACCAAACTTTGGCGAATATTATTATAACTACTTAATACTCTACTTACTTTATAAGCATCTCGAATACTTGCTATTGTTGGTGTACATACAATTATTGCTTCATCACCGCCAATTACCGCCCTATGAAAACCGCCTTCAATGCCCGCCGGACAATCAATTAGCACATATTCAAAAATATTTTTTAATTCATTAGTTATTTCAAAAAATTGTTTTGAAGTTATGCTTGAAGTTGCCAAACTAATAGATGGCATAAGAAATAAGTTTTCATTGTAACTAACCAAACTTTTTTGGACATTGCATTTCCCTTGTACCACATCATACATATCATAAATAATATGGTCTTCCAAATTCAAAGCAACATCTAAGTTGTTAAGACCAATATCGCCTTCAACAACTACAACACTTTTATTTAACTTACTTAAGGCAATTCCCAAATTCGCTGTAAAAGTTGTTTTACCAACTCCACCTTTGCCTGAAACAATCACATAATTTCTTCCCATAATTTAATCATAAATTATTTATATAATAAAATTCAGTCTAATTTTGTTAATTTCTTGCTTATTTTGTCCCAATTATCTTTTATAAAATCCGACAAAAGTATTAAAACCACCCATATTGACAAAATTTTGTGCTAATTGATTGAATTGACTGCTAAAACATACACTTAGCCCACAACCTAAACCAAGATGCATCGGTGTGCTTATTATTATTCTAGCAATTCTTTTTTTTTCTAAAATTTGGGCAAATCTTATTGCTTCGCTGCGGGAACTGAAAACTGCAAGTATCTCCATACTAATTCTCCTTTGAATATTTTTTTTAGTTCTTTAATATACATATATTATTAAGTACTAATTATGGTTACATTTCTACAATTAGGAGGAATTGATGATATATTTTGATAATTCAGCTACAACTAGGTCCAAACCTTTATCTGTCAAACTTTGCTGCTTGCATTATTTGCACAATAACGCAAATCCAGGTAGGTCCGCGCATAAAAATAGTATCAAATGTAGTATTGCTATCGAAAACACTAGAGAAATTATACAAAAACATTTCTTTAGCGGTAATGTTATTTTTACAAAAAACAGTACAGAAGCATTAAACTTAGCAATTTTGGGTAGTGATATAACTGGTCAAGTTATCACAACAGATTTAGAACATAATTCGGTTCTTCGCCCACTTCAATATTTGTCTGACAATAAACAAATTACATTAAAAATACTTACTTCTGAAAATAATGATTATTTATCCGAATTAAAACGAACTCTTACTAACGCAACTTCTTTAGTTGTCCTAACCGGAATGAGTAATGTTATTGGAAAAATTTTACCAATAGAACAAATGGCAAAATATGTTAAAGGACATTCTAAAGCAAAAATTATTATTGATATGGCACAAGGCGCAGGTCATATAATTTATAATTATGAACATATTGACATAATTTGCTGTAGCGGTCATAAAGGATTATACGGATTGCAAGGTACTGGGTTTTTGCTTGCAAAAAAACATATTAAATTGCACCCACTTACTTTCGGTGGTACAGGTATATCAAGTCTTAGCCTTACTCCTCCTCTTATTTATCCGGAAAGTTTTGAGGCCGGTACACAATTTACTATGGGAATTGTTTGTTTAGGTGTTGGTATAAATTGGACTTTTAATCATAGGAAATATTTGCAAAAAAAATATGACTTTCTCACTAATTACCTAAATAATAAATTAAGTAGCAATAAAAAAATAAATTTTATAGGTGGAAATAATGGCGTAATTAGTTTTAATATCGACGGCTATTCATCATCGCAAATCGGGAATATTTTATCCGAAAAATATCATATTGCCGTTCGGTGTGGAATTCATTGCGCACCACTTTTCCACAAAAAAGTTAAAACAAATAATGAAGGTAGCATTCGGGTAAGTCTTGGTAGAAATAATAATATTTTCGAAATTATGTATTTAATTTATATCTTAAATCATATAATGAATAAAGGAGTTTAATATGAGAATATCTGAATTTATAAAAAGTAAACAAAAAAAACCGCAACCAAATAACCCACAAGAGGCTTTTGATATATATTCAAAAATGAATAGTGATGACCTTTATACGCAACTTAAAGAACAGGGAAGTGTTTCTAGTGGCAAAGTAAAACCTGAAGAACTAGATTCTTTTTTTGAACGTGCCGGTCCTTATCTTAATAAAGAACAACGTGTAAAAATGGCTAAACTAATTGAGGACTTAAAAAGGAGTTAAAAACTATGCCAAATAATAATGATATGATGTCGTCTATGCTACCATTAATGATGAGTATGATGTCTAATAAATCAGGTGGAAATCAAGATAATAATATGAATAATATGTTGATGCAAATGATGTCAGGCAATATGAGTGGTGGTGACAATAATAATAACCAAATGGCAAATATGCTAAATATGATGAATGGAATGAATGGCAACAATTCTAATAATAATAGCAACAACGGCAATAATATCAATAATGTAAGCAATAGTAAAAACAACAGCAACAAAAACAGTTCTAATAGTGACAATAATCCCCCTATTGGCACTGTCAATGATGTTTCTTTTTCGGGGAATACTATCTTACAATTATTAAAAAATATGACTTCTAATAGAAATTAGAAATCAAATTCGGGTATATATTCGGTAGTAGCAGAAGATAATTCTTGCATAAATCCGTTTTCTATACCCTTTTTTTCCATATAATTAATTACAATTTTATATTCTAACGGAGTTAATTTTCTTTTAATTGATGATTGATAACAAGGCACAAACTGACTCATTATACTAAAAATTGATTTTGAAATAAACTTTTCCGCATAAATATCCAATACTTTTTTTGTATTCTCTATGTTTTCAGGCAAAATTAAATGCCTTACAATTACACCTTGTAATAACATTCCGTCCGAATCATAAATTAGTGGTTTCGCATCACACATTGCGGCGATACTCTCAATTGCGTAGTCTAAGTAATTATTACAGTTTGAAAATTTCTTTGCATAACTGTTGTCACCATATTTTAAATCCGCCAAATAAATATCCACATAATTATTCATTTTGTTAATTATTTTAGGCAACTCATAACTTGAAGTATTATAAACAATAGGAATATTAGGACGATAAATATCTAGTGTTTCACAAATTTTATCCGAAAAATGTGTAGGCGTAACAAAATTAATATTGTGTACTTTTTTTTCTTCTAATATTTTTATTTGTTTACTTAATTCTATAGGTGAATAAATTTTACCGACCTTTTGTTTGCTAATTTGATAATTTTGACAAAATTCACAATTCATATTACAACCACTAAAAAAGATTGTCCCACTACCATTAGTGCCACTTATTATAGGCTCTTCACCAAAATGTGGAGCAATGCGACAAATACGCATATTATCATCAGAATGACAAAGTCCTATTACTTTCGCTCTGTCAACATTACATAAATTAGGACATAAATTACAATTCATTATTTCACTCACTTTACATAAAAAAAGCTTATGCCTTTTAAGCATAAGCTTTTTTTTACTTTTTTACTAGCTATTTTTTGCATCTTCTATAATTTTACTTGATAAATTTTGTGGTACATCTTCATAGCGGGCAAATTCGATTTCATATCTACCTCTGCCCTGAGTCATACTACGCAAATCAATAGCATATCTAGTCATTTCACTTTGTGGTGCTTCACCACTAATTATTGTTTTACCTTTTTTTGTATCCATTCCAAATACTTTACCACGACGCTTTGTAAGGTCGCCCATAATATCGCCCATAAATTCAGTAGGAATAGTAACCTTTACATTACCTATAGGTTCTAACAATACTGGCTCAGCTTTGGGAATGCCTTCCTTAAAAGCTATCTTTGCGGCTTCAATAAAAGCAGCTTCTTTGCTATCTACAGGATGATAACTTCCAAAAAATAATGTTGCTCGGAAATTTACCATTGGATACCCGGCAAGTATACCCAAATCTTTAACTTCACGCAAACCTTTTTCTACCGATGGAAAATATTGTTTGGGCACTGCTCCACCGACTACTTCTGAAATAAATTCAAAATCCACATCAGGTGCTGGTTCAAAACGAATATGTACATCTCCAAACAAACCACTACCACCATTTTGTTTTTTGCACTTACCTTGTTGCTCTACTACTTTACGAATTGTTTCTCGATAAGCAACTCTAGGTGCTTTTAATTGGGCTTCAACTTTATATTTGTTCTTAACTTTTTTCATAAGAACATCAATTTGTGTTTCGCCAAGTCCACGAACAACAGTTTCACCTGTTTCAATATCTTTTCCTACATAGAAAGTGGGGTCTTCTGCTCTAAACTTTTTCAATCCATCAATTACTTTGTCCGAACCACCTTTTTCATCAGCAATAATTGCTAAAGTAAATATTGGTTTTGGAAAATCTATTAGTGGAAAATTTACTATGTAGTTAGGGTCACAAAGTGTATCGTTTGTTTTTGAATAATTAAATTTAGCAAACGCACCGATATCTCCTGCAAAAACTTCAGATGCTTGAGTTTGTTGTTTTCCATTAAGAAAATACAGTGCACTTACTTTTTCTATCTCACTTTTTCTTACATTATAAACAGAGTCGCCGACCTTTACGCTACCACTATAAACTTTAAACAATAGTAATTTGCCTACAAATGGGTCAATAATTGTCTTAAATACTCGACAAGCAAATTTTCCGTTTTCATCACAAATAATTTCTTCTTCCTTTTCGTCAATTGTAGCTTTCATTTTATTTACTTCTTGAGGACGAGGCATAAGTTCTACGACCAAATCAAGTAAATCAGCTAAAGCAGGCTGTTCACCGATAACAACTCCTGGAATTACTGGGATAAATTCGCCATTTATAGAAAGCATTTTTATACCACGCACTCTATCTTCTCTTGATAATTTTTCTTCAACTACAAAAGATTCTAATAGTTCTTCACTAGCGCCAGCTGCGTTTTCATCAATTTCCACACAACTTATATCTACCATACTAGCTAAATCAGCAGGAATATCTATTTCATTACCATCATTATCAAATGCTTTTTTAGCACAAATATCAACGTGACCTTTCATTGTATAACCATCCATTATTGGATAATCAATTGCCAATACTTTATTGCCATATTTTGCTTTTATAGCAGCTACAGCTTTAGCATAACTACTATTTTCTTTATTTATTCCATTAATAAATATTATCATTGGTATTTTCATTTCAGTACACATATCAATAGCTTTTTCAGTGCCTACTGACATACTGCCACTAGCTTGAGTAACAATAACAGCACCATCTACAACATTAAGTGCAGCGACCATTTCACCCTCAAAATCAAAAAAACCTGGTACATCTATAATATTAATTTTTGTTCCTTTGTAATCAATGTTTCCTAAAGACATATTTATACTCATCTTTCTTGCGATTTCTTCAGAATCATAATCACTTGTAGTTGTTCCGTCGCTTACTTTTCCAAGTCTATTTATTACATTAGACTTAAACAAAATAGCTTCAAATAAAGAAGTTTTACCTTCTCCGCCATGACCAATTAGAGCAATGTTTCTAATTTGTTCTTTCTTATAATCTGCCATACTTTCTCTCCTTAAAAATGAATTTACATAATAAATTAATTACATATATAAATGATAACATACGTCAATATTTTTTTCAAGACCCATTTTTTTAAGATACCTATTTGCAAAAGAAAATAATATTATTTATGAACACTTCTATTAATACAATTAGCCAAAACTGAACCAAACGCTAAAACTTCAAAATCAATTTCCTTCGTACTTACTACCCAAGATGCAAGTTTATCGGGAAGGTTTATATTGCTATTTGTAACACTACTAATTATTCTACTTATATAAGCAACTAGTGGCACTCCAACAGCTATTACGGGCACTGACAAATGTTCTTTATCCAACTTCTCTTTATCATTGCCTACTCCACCACCAGCTACTATTCCATCATCGGTTATTTGGACACATCTATTTAATTTGTTATAATCTCTTGCCGCTATTGTATCCACAACAATAACTAAATCCGGCTTTTGAGATTTTACGATAGCTTTTATAATATTCGAACTATCTAATCCGCTAACTCCAGCAACACTAGGCACAAAACTTGCTAATATTCCGTATCCACTTTTAATAATTTTGTTGTCATATAAATGCTTGGTGGGAATTATTTTTTTACATACCTTTTCACCTAAGCTATCAGCTGTAATATTTTCATTTCCGATTCCGACAACCAATATAAAAGATTTTTTAGTAATTTTATATTTTGACATCATTTTATTTAATACTTTTACTACATTATTTTCTAAACATATAAATAAATCTTTATCATCAACTATGCTAGTTTCCAATAGAAAACTATAATAATCTATGTTATCATCATCTATTTTATGATATAGTATTAAATTTTTATCTAATATTTTTTTTGTTATTTGGTCAGAATCGATTTTTTCACCGCTTTGACCAAATTCTAATAATTCTCTATAATTTCGTATCATACTAAAATTATGATTTTTTCAATTAAAAAATATACTTAAATATGTTGCTTTTTTTATTCTATTATGTTAAAATAGCATAAGAAATTGATATAAATATTATTTTTTTAAGGAGTACAGTAATGGCTAACATTAAATCACAAAAAAAACGTATACTTATTACAGAAAAACAAAAAGTTAATAATACACGTAAAAAAAGCGCTCTAAAGACCGCTATTAAAAAATATGAAACAGCTATCGAAGCTAAAGAGGTTGCTACCGCAACTGAAATGTTACCTAACCTTATCAGTATGATTGATTCGGCTAAAAGTGATGGTTTGTTCCATAAAAACAACGCAGCTAGAAAAGTTGCAAAATTTACCAAACTACTTAATACTATAAAATAATTTATTTTATATTTAGTTAGGGTAAAATATTAAAATTAAACAAATTTAGATATTGACTAATTGTCAATATCTTTTTTGTATATTTTTTTTCACAAAAACCATAATTGTTTTTTTATAATAAAAAAAGGTACTGACTTTTTATTAAGGCAATACCTTAAATAGTTAATTATTTTTTTGTATATTTTTTTACAAACCACTTAATTGTTTTTTTATAATAAAAAAAGGTACTGACTATTTAATAAGTCAATACCTTTAATTATTTAATTTTTTAATGTTATATGATCCAACGAATATTTTTTAGTCCTAATTCAACTTTATTAACATTTACAGAACCTTCTTCAGGCATATTGATATGAAGTTCACCCCATTTGCCGTCTTTTTTTACTCTGCACTCTCCATTAATAACTGAAGTTCCTGCATCAAACAAATAGTCTATAATTACGTTATTCTCTTTGTCTATATATCCGCATTTTTCGTGTTTGAAAACACAAGCATATCCTTCACTAAAAGAAGTTGCACATTCGTATTCTATCGGAATAATTTCTTCGCCTTGTCTATTGATAAAACCGAATTTATCATCTTTTTGAACACAACACATTTCTTCTTTAAAATTAAATACTTCTTCATATATTGGCGCAACTGACATTAATTTCCCATTTCTTTGTTTAAAACCCCATTTTCCATTTTTATTTACTTTAACATAAATATCGTGAATTTCCGGTTCGTCCTTCACTACTACTCTAGGTGGACGTTGTACCAAAGTTACACAAGTATAAGGTTTTTCTTTAACATTTTTATAGCTTTTATCTATTTGCCTAGATTGAATATTATTATTTTTGTTTCTATTACCAATATTATTTTTGTTTTTGTCAATAAATTTATTAGCATTAATTTCATTATCGGTATTATTATTAACATTATCTTTTACAACATTATCTTTTACAACATTATCTTCGGGTGGGGGGGTGGGCTTTAAATAAAGTTTCATTATCCTAACAGCTTTTAACACATCATTAAGATTTTTTTTGTTAAATGTTGAAATTTTATAAAAGTCTTTTCCTTCTCTTTTTAATACGTCATTCAATGTTGCAATATTTGCTCCTACAAGTAAAGCTTTTGTGTCATCTTTAATTGTAAGTTCATCAATACTTTTAGACAAAATTTCTTGACTAAACGGTGGATTATAATCGTCCACTTTTTTTGGTTTTTTATGATAATATTTTCTATTATTAGCCATAAAATTATTTTTACCTCTTATCCTTTTTAGATTTCTATATTCTGGCTACACCAGTTTTTCTGGCAGCATCAGCAACAGCTTTAGCTACGGTTTGTCCAACTTTAGGATTAAATGCTTTTGGTAAAATGTAATCTACATTCAACTCTTCATCGGTTACCATACCAGCAATCGCATTAGCCGCTGCGACTTTCATTTCTTCGTTTATTTCTTTAGCTCTAACATCTAATGCACCTCTAAAAATACCAGGGAAAGCAAGTACATTATTAATTTGATTTGGAAAGTCACTTCTACCTGTGCCTACTATTACAGCACCAGCAGCCAAGGCTTCATCTCTTGATATTTCAGGTACTGGATTTGCCATAGGGAAACAAATAGGATTTTTAGCCATAGACTTAATCATATTTGCTTTTACTATATTAGGTGCACTAACGCCTATAAAGACATCAGCACCACGCATAGCATCAGTCAAACTGCCGTGAGCTACTTCATTATTCGTAACTTTAGCAATTTCTCTATGTGCATCACGCAATGTATCATCATCTCTAGCAAGAATACCTTGTTTATCACACATAATAATATTCTTAACACCCATATTTAATAGCAATTTGCATACCGCAATACCAGCAGAACCTGCACCACTAATTACTATGGTACAATCTTCAGCTTTTTTACCTACACATTTAAGTGCATTGGTTACGGCAGCACCGACAACAACAGCTGTCCCGTGTTGGTCATCGTGGAAAATAGGAATATCAGTACATTCTTTTAATTTTCTTTCTATTTCAAAACATCTAGGTGCTGATATATCTTCTAAATTTATTCCACCAAAACTTCCACTTATTAATTGCACTGTACGTACAATTTCATCTACATTTTTACTCTTTATACATATAGGGAATGCATCGACATCGGCAAATGCTTTAAATAAGACACATTTACCTTCCATTACAGGCATTCCTGCTTCAGGACCGA
>JBAXZI010000060.1:0-10710 GCA_041670385.1 Clostridia bacterium
ATGGGAAGGTAGGTAATCATGTTGGACAGGTGTGTTTAGTATGGTTACTAATTTAATGATGAGAACACTAAAAATAAATATTAAAGGAATACCTAAAAAAAATATTAGCCCTGTTTGTGAAGTTACAGAATTAAAAATTGAGCTAACGGCAGGTACTTTTTCTATCATTACTGCTTGAACTGCACTTGTAGGGATAGGGTTATCAACTCCGACATAAGGATTATCGCCTTTTGTTTGAAGATAATAACCATCTAAGGCTTCATCATAATATACATCTTTAACAACTCTATGTGTATTAAAAATAGCGGTACCGTCAGATAATGTTGCTGAAAAGGTAATTACATCACCTACATCAACCATTTCATCTACTTTAGAACTGTCATTTATAATTTTACTAACGATAATTTGTTTAGGTTCTATCGTGGGTGACATACTATCAGTTAGTACATAATATAATCTATATCCCAATAAAGATGGCGCTCTACCAGTAGAAACTTGAGCAAATATATAAATAAAAGCAGCAAACACTAAAACGAAAACCAATATAAATATATAAGAAAAAATTAAGCCAATAACTTTTTTTGGTGTAATAGGTTTTTTTTCTTTATTTAAAGTAGCCACTATTATTTCCTTCTTTTCTTCATCTTCTTATATTGTGAAAGTTTTTCTTTTTCTACTTTTGACATTTTCTTTTTATGAGTAACAATTTTACTTGATTTATTTTTATCCTTATTAGGTTTGAAAATTGCCAATAATTGTGCATGATGCCTTCTTTTACGTTCTTTCTCAAAGTCAGTAATAATTTTTTCTATGTCTTCTTGAGTATGGAATCTTCTTGATAAATTGATAAGTTTATGGATATTTTCAATATTATCAAAACTTAGACCTTCTCTAAAAGCTAGTTCTATTTCGCCAATTAATTGTAATTTTTCTTTTTCTGTATTGTTAATTTCTTCCATTTCAGCTCTTTCGTGCATATTAAGTACACTTAATTTTTCATCTACGCCGAGTTTAAATGCAAGTTGATGTTTTTCTTCCCAATATTCTTTGCTTTCTTTATGCAAATTTTTTAGTGTAACAACTTTTTCATCTTCAATTTTTGATTTACTTTCTTCATTTTCACGAGTAATTCGTTGCAAGCTTTTACTTTCTTCTTCAAGAGCTACTTTTTCGCTTTCAATTTCAGCCATCTTAGCTACGTGTTCAGTTCTTTCTTGTTCTAAAGCTTTTTCTTCAAGTTCAAAATCTTTTACAGCTTTCTCAAAATCGGCTTGCGCTTCTTCTAACTTTTTAGTAGCTATAATTTCAGCTTCTCTATATTTAGCATTTTGTTCTTCTTGTGCTTTTTTAATAGCAAGTTTTTTTGCTTCTTCAGCTTTTCTTACTTTTTCAAAATGCAATCTTTCTTCAGCAAGACGCTTTTCTTCAATATGTTGCTTAACTTCCAAAAGTTTACGTTCTTTGACTTTCTCACGTAAATCTTTTTCACGTTGTTTTTCTTCTTTTTTAGTTTCTATTCTTCTTCTGGCTTCTTCAATTCTATCTTTTCTAGCAAGAGATTTCTGTTCTCTTAATGCTAATTTTTTAGCTAATTCTTCTTCTTCTAATTGAATGGCAATTAGCCTCTTTTGTGAAATTGAGTCCGCCTTTGCTTTATTAATACGATATTGTCTTAGACATCTATCAATAGCCGAATTCATCTTACTTCTTTGTGCTAAGGTAAGAGTTTTTTCTGTGCTTACTTTTTGATAAATACTATGAATCTCATCAATTTCCATTTTTAATAATGGGAAATCATCAGGAACATAATCATCAATATTTTTAGTTATATACTCATCACTTTGAGTGATTTCTTCTTTCTTTAAAAGTTCGCCGCCTGTTTCTTCGCCCTTTGCTTCAGCAATACTTTGAATTAGTATAGTATTAAGATAAATAAGCCCACGATATTTATCCGATAAAACAGGGTTAAGCTCGGTTGTTTCGGTAACTGTTTCTATATTGAAGTCATATTTTTCATTGGATTCTATAAACTGCCAAAGTACCAAAGCTTTCTTAAAATCTGTATTTTTCAAAATAACATTTGTACGTTGAATTGGTGGTCTTATTAAGGCACAAGAACGCATTTCTTTACAAAATGGACTTGATAAGAAGTCGTTAACAACGCTACTAATTCGAGAAACACGTTCGACATTGGTTAGTTGGGTGCTTTTGCCCTTAACTACGGAATCAAACGGGAAATTAGCCGAAGTGTCTAATTTATAATTAACTTTATGGTTGTCTATAGCAAATTCACTATCTATTTCTATACCAATCTCACCACTTTGTAACAAAGCTGATTGAATAGTCTTAAAACGTCTATCGATAAAATCACGAAGTTTTAGTAGTAAAGTATAGATAAAACGATTTTCATATATATCAAAACTTTCTTCTTTACTTGTGTTAAGAATTTTAGATGGAATTATTGTACCATCTGGTTTAACAGTAGAAATTAAGTTAGTATGTTGAGATAAATGTTTAACCGATTCAACTGATATACTTTTTGCTAAACTGATATCAACGATATCTTCTTCAATAACAATAAATTTACGAGGATTACGCACAATAGTATCAAGATTGACTATACAATCTTCTAAGGTGTCTATCCAATCGGTAGAATAATTCTTTTTTGTATAAACTTGATTGATTTTATAATCATTTTTTCCTGCATTAATATCTTCAATATATTTAGGGTAAAGTTCACCTTGCTTAAGCAGAGTGTTTATTTGATAAATTATTTCTTCGTATTTTTTATTGCTTGTTGACATTTCTTCCTTTATGTGTTATTAGAATAATTTTTTCAAACGATTCAAGTATTCTTTACATTCATTCATATTTTCTTTGCCGAAGTTATCATCTAAAAATTGAATATAGTCATCTACTTCATCACGAATATAAGCTAAGTTAAGAGATTCAAACTTACGCAAAATTTTATTACAAAGTACATAATCAAGTCCATCAATTTCAGTTCCGCCACACCCTACATAAACAGGTACAAACTCACGTAATTGTTTTACGATACGGTTACCAAACGCAAGTCTGAAATGTTCAATAACATAATCGTCCATGTCTTCAAATTTTTTCAAATTTTCTTCACTTACTTTATGGTCTTCTTGAGCTTTTTTGAATAATGCCTCAAGGCGTTTGTAGTTTATTGGATAAGTGTTAGTAAGAGGGGCATCAAATGCTGAAGCCTTGCTATTAATGTTTATTGGCATACCTCTATCATAAACCTTATCAGATATGGCAAATGTCGAGTCATCATTATTAGCAGTTCCTACATACCACATATTTTCTGGTAATTGGAAACGCCCTTTAAGTATATGTTTTGGATCGCTAGGCCAGCCGCTAGGTACTAAGTCAACTACCCATTGGTCACGAGATGGCATTTCTAGAATAGATAACATTTCAGCAAAATAATACTCTACACGGGCGATGTTCATTTCATCTAGTACTGTTATATAAACATCTTCGTTGAAAGTAGCTGAGTACATATTCTTCAAAACTTCTGTTTCATTAAATCTCTTTGTAAATTCATTAAAGTACCCGAATAATTCAGTACGGTCACGCCAAGATGGTTGTACAGAGGCTATAGTAGATGGATTATCTAAGAAATGCCCCATACATTCTGGAAGTGATGTTTTACCTGTACCAGATATACCTTGTAGAATAATCAATCTAGTAGTAGATAAACTTGCAAAGAAAAGTCTAACTATCTTTGGTTCATAATAAAGTTTACGCCAAGGTCTTTCAGGATTGTTAGCTGCATAGTTACGAAAACGGTCGCAAATTTGTTCTAAGTTAAGTGAATCATCATATTCTCTAGCTACGAAATCTTCAGCTAAATAATACTCATCAACTTCAGTAAGCTTATAAAAACGGCTTTCGCCTTCTTTTTTAGCTGTTGAAGTATCTTCGCCTTCCTCGCCTTCTGTTACATCATATCCTTGATAAGCTACCTTTAAGCCAAGTATTCTATCTTTTTCTCTTGTAGTTTTTACAAGTTCTTTTTTAAGTGTATTAATTTCATCTACTAAATCTTGATTAAGCACCTTGTCGCCGAACATTTTCTTTAATAATCTTCTGGTAAAGTGGATAATAAGCCATAATAAAACGCAAAATACAATAATAACTAAAAGGAAACAAAGTATTGCTCCAATAAGTTGTCCAGTAGAAAGAGTAGTTTTGTATTCATTAAATAAAGCAACATATTCAGGGAAGTTAAACATTTGTACTAGAGAGCCTAATATTCCGCCTCGATTACCTACAGTCGGGTCAGAATAAAAAAGTCCTAATATACCACCAAAAAATATTTTACAAAATTCTAAGAAAAATTGTGCGAATTTATCCATAAAGTAACTTCCTTTTTATTAATTTTTGTATGCTCCTCTAAATTGCAAACTAGATAGTGTAACTTTCTTTGCGATATCATCATTATTAATTGTTACACCATTTAACCAAGCAACCATATTAATACAAACATTATCGTTAGCATTAATAGTAAAAGAGTTGTTTATTGTATTAGTTAGGTCTTGAGATAGCGTTTGAGCAACCTCAGTCCCTCCTTCTATTTCTCCATAGTATACTTCTTCATTGCATAGTACATATTGTAATTTTTTATCAACAAATACAGCAATACAAAGTTTTTCAGCTAAAGCTCCTTCCATTGTATATGTAAGAGAGACATTCATAGCCATATTCTCATTAGTATTATGCAAATAGAAATCATTTATTGCGGTTTCTCCAACAGCTACTTCTTTGCATAACATATAAGGCATAACATTGTCAAATCCGTCTGAATTATAGATACCTTCACTTTCAGTAGAAGTGGTAAAATTATCCATCATATTCGTTAGTTCGGTATTACCAAAATTCAAACTATTTAGAGGCATCATAGGGTCTAAATTTTCGGGTTCAGCGAAGTTTATTATAAAATTGGGTTCTATATCATCTTTATCCCAATTTATATACATAATTCCTTCACTACCTTGACTTTGAGAATTAGCAGTAAAACTGATAGTAGTTATATTAACTATATTACTTGCAGAAAACCAAGCAAAAGTTGATGTGCTTACCGCTACAGTAATAAGAACTAATATTATTATTGATGTAAAAAAAGCACTATTTTTTGCTATTTTTATACTAGATTTCATTTTCAACTCCATCAAAATAAATATTAAACGAAGAAGAATTTTCACTATCAGTGTTTAACATAGTAACACCATCAAGCCAAGCTACTAATTTGATAACCTTATAGCTATCAGCGGGAATAGTAAAAGCAACAGTTCCACTAATAGAATAAGCATTACTCATAGTAGTTGCCGCACCAACGGGATCGCCTTCGAATAATTCACCAAAGTGAATATGTTCGGAATTAGACATAATACCTTGCAAAACAAGATCATTCTCATCTTCGGTATCACCTACGAATATAGCTATTTTTAGTTGGTCAGATATAATACCCGTTATATCATAGTATGCATTTATATCCTGAGTTTTAGTAGTTTTTACATTTACTAAATAGAAATACTCTTGATTTGCGACTGTTCCATTCAAAATATAAGGAGTTGTATAAATACCATCACGACCAACAACCCAAACATTTTCGTCATTTTGTTTTTGATATGTATAATAAAAACCATTATTTATAAACTGATGAAAAGTAGTAGTTCCTTTAGATAAATCATATTTTGGAATCATAGGAGATAATTGGGTACTTATAGTATTAAAGTCAAGAACAGAAGTACCAGTTAATAGTGGATCCCAAGTAATAGACAAATCACCAGCAACAGTATCATTGCTCCCGGCAGTAAAGGTAATATCGTGTATTCTAGCACGATTAATAGAACTATACCAAGCATAAGTAGAAGTAGTCAATGTTAACACCATTAAAATCAATATCAAAAATGATACTGCTATAGATGTAAAAGATTTTCTGCTTTTTTTAAATTTTGCTTGCATGTCTCCTCATAAATAATATTTTGATATTACCCCCTAATATTTTTCAATATTATTTTTGTTCTTGTTGTATAAACGACAAATCCATTCGTATTGTTCCATATAGTTTATCGTCAATACAATCTTTATCCCAACCTTCTAACCAAACGACAAAAGAGTATCGAATTACTTCCCCTGGTTCTAATGTAATATTTTCATTATGAAAAATATCAGAGGTATTATAGAAATCTTCGGTGTACCAATCATTTGTTTCAGCATCATTTGAGTTAGGTTGGCTTATTTTGTATATAGGTAAACCATCAGTGGTGGTTTTTTCCTCAATTGTAATAGCAGGATAAATTTCATTATTAGGTAGTGGAACTACTCTAACAGGTATCTTTTCTCCTGTTTCTTCGTTTATGTCATATTTGCCATAAACAATTATATCGTTATTTCTAACGAGCATAACACGCAAAGCAGAATCAATATTTTGACTAACTTCTTTAAGGGCAAGTTGTTCAGTAAATGATTGTGTTTCTGTTGTTATGTTTTTTAGATAAAATGTAGAAGCAATGAAGCTATCATTGCTATCACATTCAAATCCATCTGTATTCAAAATAGTTTCTAACCTATCTTCAATCGTAGGTGTATCGGTTTGGCTTTTGCCACTAGCTAAAGTGGTATTGTCCATATTCTCAGGCCCGCTGACATTAAGTATTTGCGAACCATCATTGGGAGGGACAAAGTTTTTATCTGTAGATAATGATAAAATCTGATTGCCCTCAGTATCGACAAAGACCTTAAAGCTATTTACTTGTATCATAGTATACGCACCAAATATAATTGCTGATATTATTAAAACGATAACAACGACTATAGCCGTAACAATTACGACATTTCTATATTTGGTAGCTCGCCTAGCCTTAGTATTATTAACAATATATTGATATTTATCAGGATTGGTATCAGCGTGCTTAACAATGGTTTTATCAGTACTTTTGTTTATGTTATTTTCTAAAATATCATCAGCACCTTTATTTTTTTTCTTTGCCAATTTTACACCTATTATATATTATATTAGAAATTATTATTTATTTTCTTTATTATCTTCTTTTTTAGTTTCAGCTACTTTAGCAGGAGCCTTTTTAACTGGTGCTTTTTTAGCAGGAGCAACTTTAGCAGGAGCAACTTTAGCAGGAGCAACTTTAGCAGGAGCTACTTCAACAGGAGCTACTTCAACAGAAACTACTTTAGCAGGAGTAACTTTAGCAGGAGCAACTTTATCACCATCATCTATAGGTTCTACTTTCTTTTGACTAGCTAAATATTCTTCTACAGCTTTTTGTTTTAATTTTTCTTCATCAATAGCATTTACACTAGCATTTTCTTCTAATTGCTTAGCTGCTTTTGCTTTAGTAATCATAAGAACGAAAGCTACTATATTATAGATAAACAATGCAATAAGTGGTAGTACTACTACTAGTAAAAAGTTGGTAGAATTCTGTAACCAATTTATCGCACCACCTACGCCACCTAAACTATAATTATAAACGGCAAGTACATCACCTGCAGCTACTTGTTCGGTACGTGGATTGGTAACTCTGTTATCACCTTGTACGATATATTCTGTTGCAACGCCATCATCATTTGTAGTAATAGCAACTATTCTATGAGTTATAAGAGCTTGCGTTCCAGCGACATTGCCTACATAAGTTATCATATCACCAATTACCAAAGGTTCAGCTTTCTCTGGATTATTAGCAATAATCAAATCGCCTTTTTGGAATTTACCAATTTTAGCAAATTCTGGATTTGCTTCGTAAAATTCATCAGTACCATTCATTGATTCTGATAAAACAGGCAATAATTTGGTATTTCCTTTAGATACTTCAGTACTAGAAGTAATCGGGTTAGCAATTACTATAGCGCTTAGTGTTATCGCAAATATTACGATGACAGCCTCTAAACAAGTAATTACAATGTCAATAATTTTTTTCTTTTGAGTTGTTTGTTGTTTCATAGTTCTCCTTAAGTTTTCCGAGGAACACTAATTTTTTATTTTCCTGTTATGCAGAAATTCCCCATTCTTTATATTAGTTTGTATTATTTTTTTCTTTTGCACAACGGGAAAATCTAAAATATTTATTTTTTTCCCTAATATTTGTATTTTATATTATGTTATTAATGCATTCTCCTACCCAAGGAAAACCTTGGATAGGAGTTTGTCATTTAAGATGGTCTTTATAAGACTATAAATTATTATAGCTTATTAGTAATTTTTATTTATTAAACTGGATTAGATGTAGCAGTTATTGCAAATGTAGCAGCTTTGCCACCAAATGCATCAACTTGTGTAGGACCATCAAACCAAGCTCTTACGGTATAAGATTGAGAAATACCAGTAATACCATCAGTACATTGTGCTAAGTTTGTAGCTACTTGGATTGCAGGAGCTGCAGTAGCAGAAACATTTAGTTTTTCAGGTTGTGCAGCAGATAATGTGTATACAGTATGAGCTGTAAGATAAGGAGCTCTATTGTAAGCTTCATTTCCAACTGCAGCACCATCTCCTAATACATAATGAGCGAAACTAGGAGCTACGGCGGTTACTGCTGTAAATACATCAGAAGTAGAAGAATAAATTGCGTAGTTAGTTAACCAATCAACTGGTTCTACCATTAATGCTTGAGGACTAGCTTGACCTACTTGAGCTGCTGCCCAAAATCTATTTTGTTGGAAAAGTGGAGCTGTACCAGCAACTGCTGTTGGAGCAGCTACATCAGTATTAGTTGTTGAAAAAGCAGTTGTACCATTGTCTGGATTATTATTACTATAATCATCTGCCCAGCCAGCTGGAGCAGCATCAGAAGCTATAGCATCTGAATAAGCTCTAGGTATAGCAGCATCAATAGCACCTGTATAGAAGCCTGCATTTGTGTATACACATACGCCGTCTCCTCTAAAAATAGCTATTCTTAATCTAGCTGCATTTTCACCAGTTACTGTACTAGAAAATACGATATTAGTTGCTCTAGCACTATAATTGATTACATAGAAATTTTGAGCATCAGTAGCGCTTACTGCTTGATAAACTGCAGCACCTGTTGGGTTAGCAAGTTCACCATTTGAAAGTGTAGCTGTAAGATATGTATCAGCTTTAGCTAAAATAGCGCCACCAAGGGTAGGAACCATAGGATTAATAGCTGTCTCGTTAACTTTAAATTCAATGTTGTTAGCACCGATTGGGGCATTGTCTACCCAACCGATTGCGATGTTAGCACCACTAGCGGCTGCTGAGTTAACTGTTGCTTCAGAAACGGTAACTGTATTACTGCTTGTATACCAAGCGAAGGTTGCTGTAGATAAAGCAGCTACCAATAACACAACCATCATAACTGTAGAAATAAATAATGATTTTTTCATGTGTTTCATTTTTGTTTGATCTCCTTTTATTAATATTAGATTTTTTTGTTCGTTCAGTCAAACCTTATGCAATGTATATTCGAGAATAGATGAGGGGTAATCACGACTATCCCTTATGCCAAAACAATATCATCTTGGCAATACAACTAAAAACATTGACCATCATTAACATTTTTATGTTGCACTCTTTTTGACCTCACATTTGTAAACGTTTTCTATAATAAAGTTCATTTTATATGAACATTTATTTCTTAATACTATAATATATTATTACTTGAATGGTTTTAGTAACTTTATTCTCTTTTTTGCACTATTTAGTATTCTTTGTGGCTTATTTACTGCAAAACCTTGAATTACCATTACTCCGTGTTTTTGCATTGTATCTACTTCTTTAGTTGTATTTACATATTGACTTGTTGCCACAATAGCTTGAACAGCGGCATAACCTGTTAGCATATCCAAATGAGATAAAGTAGCAGGATTATCTAGATTGTAATATCTCGAATCAAACCTTAAAAAGTCGATAGGATATTCGGTTAGTACTCGTAAGCTTGCATTCTCGGTATCATCTATCATAATTTTGATACCTTGTTGTTTTAATGAATTTATTGCATTTTCGCCATCTTTTCCTAATAATTCTAATAATGAACAATCAAAAGCCATTATTAAATTATCATTTTTTGGTTGGGCTGCTTTTATTAATTTGTCAAAAGCATCCTTTCTAGCAACTAAACGACAACTAATCTTGATAGCAAATGATAGTTCGGGGTTATCGTCACAATCTTTAACAACTTGTTTAATAGCAAGAAGGTTAAGTTTGGTTATTCGTTCGCTACTTTCGGCTACCGAATAATATTGGACAGGTAATATTTTTCCTAAGAACTTGTCATTTAGTACTTGTTGTACATTTATATATGCTATAGAATTGTCATTATTGAGTGCCACATCATAAAAATATACGATAGGTTCGGCAATTGCAATAGCACCTTTAATAGTTGTAGCTTGTTGTCGTAATGCATCTAGCTTATTTTGACCTTGTTTTTCATCTAAATTAAAGTCTTCACCCATAAGTCTAGTGATAATGTTACAACTAAGTTCGTTTTCGATAAAATCATATTCTTCATCATCAAACTCATTATCAATAGGAGCAAATTCTTCTTTTCCACGCAACACAGCTTGTTGGTTATGTGGATATCTTTCGGCGTAAGCTTTCGGTGCAAAAGATTTTTTTAATTTCATTTCGTTTCTTTTAGCTATTTCCGCAATGAATTTCAAACCTTTTTCTATGCTACTAACTTCTAACTTTTCTTTATC
>JBAXZI010000061.1:0-10251 GCA_041670385.1 Clostridia bacterium
ACTTATATTAGGCTATAAAAAAATGCAGTATTTTTTAATTACATCGGAGAAATAATATATTAGCTTACTATGGACCATTGGCTTAATAGTGTAATAGAAAAGGTAAATTGTGACATTTTAATATCCATTCTATAAGGCACACTTATATAACACGAGAATCAGCAAAAAAATTATACGAAATATTTTAACAAATTTTAGGAAGTATTTACTTTTTAGTAAAATTTAATTCAAAAAATTGGGTATTGACAGTCTAAATATAATAATGCTATAATTTGATTGGTGGCTAAGCCACAAAAAAATATATATAAAGGGTAATTAGAAAATGGAATTTGAAAAAATAGAAAATACTAGCATAAAAGATAAAGCATTAATTGCGTTAGAAGAAAAAATACTATCAGGAATTTTTGCAACAGGAGATAAGTTACCTACTGAAAGAGAAATAGCGAAAGAAATGGGAATAAGTCGTGGAATTATTAGTATGTGTATTTTAGAACTTGAAACAAAGGGTTTTGTGAAAATTGTTCCTAGAAAAGGTACTTATGTTATGGATTTTCTAAAAAAAGGCACACCTGATATTTTGTTTGCACTTATGAATTATGATAATTCTACTATGGATTATTCTTTATTTCAAAATATGATGGATATGCGAAAATTAATAGAATATGAATGTGTATCGCTTGCAATAAAAAATTGTACTAATCAAGATTTAGAAGAATTAGATTATAATATAAAGCAAATGGAAAATCATTTAGATGATGAAAAGTTTTGTAATTATGATTTTAATTTTCATCATGCTTTAGTTGCTTCATCGGGTAATTCTTTATACGCAATGACTGTTAAAGCGTTTGAAAAATCAATAATATTTTTCATAAAACAAGGCTTTACCTCAAAAAAAGCAAAACAAGAATCTATAAAAATTCATAAAGAATTAATTAATAATATAAAAAGTAAAGATAAAGAAAATGCTATCAAAACAATTAAAGTTATTTTTGAAAGTGGCATTGATGAATTGTCAAAAAAATATAAAAAATAAAGGAGGTTAATTTGGAAAAACAATATGACATTGTAGTAATTGGTGCCGGCAACGGCGGTCTTTCTGCAGCAGCATCTGCATCAAAAAGGGGCTACAAAACTTTGTTAATAGAACAGCATAATTTGCCTGGTGGGTTTGCAACAAGTTTTAAAAGAGGTCGTTTTGAATTTGAACCATCTTTGCACGAATTTTGTGGTATAGGAGCATCAGATGACAGAGGCGATGTAGGAATGCTACTTGATTTTTATGGGGCTGATGTAGAATGGTGTAAAGTTCCTGAAGCGTATAGGTTAATAACAAGAAAAGAAGGTGAACAAAACCTTAATGTGACTATGCCGTTTGGAATTAAAGATTATATAGATAAAATGGAAGGATATGTGCCAGGAAGTAGAGAATCTGTGGAAAAATTCTTTTACTTAGCACAAAACATAATGGATGCACTAGAAGCTATAGGCAAATCAAACGGTAAGGCAGACCCTAAAGTTATGATGAAAGAACATGCTAATTTCTTAAAATGTGCCTATTATCCAGTAGGTAAAGTTCTTAGAAAATTAAAAATGCCAATTAAAGCCCAAAAAATATTAGGTGCTTACTGGTGTTATACGGGTGTTGATTTAGAAGAAGTTGATTTTGCTTTTTATGTTGCTATGGTATATAAATATATTGCAAAAGCAGCGTATATTCCTAAAAATCGTTCGCACGGATTGTCGGTTGCTATGGATAAAGTTATTAGGGATAATGGTGGTGATATTTGGTATAATGTAAAAGCCGAAAAAATCATTATGGAAAATGGCAAAATAGTCGGAGTAGATACAAGTGCAGGCAGTGTAAAATGTGAACATTTGATACCTGCAATTTCACCTAATGCAGTATTTGGCGAGATGATGGATAATAAATATATTCCTAATGAGACAAAACAAAATATCAATGCTAGAAAATTTGGAGCAAGAGGATTTTGCGTTTATTTGGGACTAAACAAAACAGCGGATGAGCTTGGAATTGATGAATATAGTTATTTTATTTATGACACTATGGATACAGTTAAAGAAGTAAAAAGTGCTGGAAATTTCCATAAAGAACCAATGCAAGCAACTGTTTGTTTGAATAGGGCAAATCCTGATTGTTCGCCTAAAGGTACTTGTATAATGAGTTTTACAACATTTTATACAGAAGATATTTGGGCAAATATTAGCGAAGATGAATATGTGGCTAAAAAGCAAAAAATTGCTATGGAAATGATTGCGGTATTTGAAAAAGAATTAAATGTAAGTTTAGTACCATATATAGAAGAGATAGAAATTGCGACTCCAATTACTATGGCAAGGTATACACTTAATCCTCAAGGAACTATGTATTCTTATGCTGCTAGTGGTAATGATGGTCTACTTGCTAGATTAATGATGATTTCTGAAGATCAAAGAATACCTAATATAAGATTTGCAGGCGGTTATGGTCCTAGATTATATGGTTATAGTTCTACATATATGTCGGGCGATTTGGCAGTAAAATTAACAATTGCAGATATGGCAAAAGAAAAGGAGGGTAAGTAAATGGAAAAATTTAATTTTCATTTGAAATTTCTTGGATTACTAGATATGTTGCATTTCAAAGAAATTGTTCCTGACAGAAGAGCACAAATGGCATCAGGGTCGACGGAAAATATAAACAATACTTTTGGGGTAAATAATTTAGCAAAATCAATGCATCCAAATAATCAAAATGTGGTTATCAGTGAAATTATAGAACATAAAGATGCAAAAACTTTTGTCTTTACGGCAGATAAACTTGCTATATTTAGAGCAGGTCAATATGTTTCCGTAAAATTGAATATTGGTAAAACTTTTACCACAAGAGCTTATTCTATTAGTAGTTCTCCTAAATGGGTAAAAGAAGGCAAATATGCAATTACGGTTAAGCAAGCTGCAAATTCATTCGTGTCAGAATATATTTTGAAGAATTGGAAAGTAGGCGAAAAAGTATCTTTGTCAGGACCTGAAGGTAATTTTTATTATGAAGCAATTCGTGATGAAAAGAATGTACTAGCTATAGCTGGTGGCAGTGGAATAACTCCTTTTTTATCAATGGCATATGCAATTCGTGATGGAATTGAAGATTTTAATCTAACAATTTTGTTTGGAAGTAGAAAAGAAAGCGATATTTTATTTAAAGATGAGTTTGATAAAATTACTAAGGAGTGTAATAAAGTTAATGTCGTATATGTGCTTAGTGAAGAAAAAAATGATGCTTACGAAAATGGATTTATTAATGAAAAAATCATAAACAAATATGCAAATGCACCTTTTAGTGTATTCTTATGTGGACCAAAGGCTATGTATGATTTTGCAAGCAAAGAACTTGAAAAGATGAAAATAGATAAAAAACATATAAGACAAGAATTATTGACTCCGCCTGCAAGCCCTAATGCATTTGATAAATATAAAGGCGATTCTAAAGCTATATATAAATTAAATGTTATTATTTATGGCGAAGAAAAAACAATTGATATGAGAGCCGATGAGCCAATATTAGTAGCAATAGAAAGAGCAGGATTAAAGACTCCTTCTCGTTGTAGAAGTGGCGAATGCGGTTGTTGCAGGTCTAGGCTAATTTCTGGTGATGTGTTTATTCCAGATAGCACTGATGGAAGAAGAATTGCGGATATTCAAAATGGATTTATACATACTTGTTGTTCGTGGGCGTTATCTGATATAAAAATTGAAGTATTAAAAGATAAAGAGTAAAAAAAAATCTATTATAATTGATATGCACCTCAAAAGTTAGACACTTTTGGAGGTGCATTTTTTATGAAAAAAAATTAAAGTATAAATTAAAACTAATGCAGATAGAAAAAATTTGTGAAAGTAAAATTTATTTATAATATTTATATTTATAGGTATATTCCTTGCAAATGTATTTCATAGATAATATTATAAAAATATTAATATAATGCGAGTTTATGGACTTGCTTTATTTATGTCAAGGAACAAGAAATGATTAAAAGTTAGGTGAGAAATAGTAGATTTCTTTTGCCTAGCTTTTCTTTTTCCAAAGAAAAGCGGAGGAGGTGTTTTAAATGGCTGTAATTAAATGATATATCGGGACTTAGTAAAGGACTAAAAACGGCATAGATCAAAATGTTAAAGCCGATTAAAAGCCTTGGCAAATTGGTTCTATATTTTCTATGAAAATTATTGTATCTTATATTTATAGCTTTCAATAGCCAAATTAAGACAAAACTGAGAATGGACATCAATAACATGTACAGATTACCATTTTTAGCATAGTTTTCTAATTCGGTGTGCAATTTATAATAAATTATAAATATAAAACACCTATCTAATAAAATAGATAGGTGCTTTTTATAGATAAAAAAATAGGTATAAAGGTGACAAGTGTGTTTGATAGTGATAATGAAAAGAAGATGTTAAAAGCTATTTTTGTTTTATTGTTCTTATTATGGTCTGGACAAAATCAATTTCATACTATAATTCTAAATTTTCATTAATCATATGATTATATACAGTGACAACTCTATCCTCTGGTGATAACAAAGATGTATCATGAGTAGCCATTATTAGTGTAGTATTATGCTTCATATTACGTAAAAGAGCCATTACTTCTAGCGCCGTTGCATGGTCAAGAGAGGCAGTCGGTTCATCCGCAAAAAGTATTTTAGGATTTTTTACAAGTGCTCTTGCAATTGCTACACGTTGCCTTTGCCCCCCGGAAAGCTGATGGGGTTTCTTATTTAAATGGTCCTCAAGTCCCAACTTTTTTAATATCTCAATAGATTTTATTCTTGAATCTTTGCTCTTTATGGCAACACACACATTTTCTAAAACAGTTAAATATGGTATCAAAAAATGTTGTTGAAAAATAAATCCAAAGTTTTCATATCTCTCTTTTGCTGTATCATTTTTGCCTGACAAAACATTACCATTAAATATAACATTACCACTAGTTGGTTTTTTGAGACCAGCTAAAAGATAAATAAGTGAACTTTTACCGGAACCAGATGGACCTACGAATACTACTGTTTCACTTTCATTAATTCTAAAATTAATATCAGATAGAACTATATTTTGTTTATCTCCATCAGGATAAACAAGATTCAAATTTTTTACTACTAACATTTTTAACCCCTCCTTTCAATTACGTTTACTAAATCTTTTTTAGATAAACTTCTTACAATAGGAATTGTCGCACATAAAAATACAAATGCAGGAACAATTAAAGTGTAAGATATTGCATAGATAGAAAATAATACCGCATTTTGACCTAAAGGCTTAAATAATACAATATCGATTATTTTCAAAACTCCAATTGATGCAAAATAGCCCAAAAACCAACTTAGAATTGATATAAATAAAATTTCTTTATATATAAGCTTTTTAACATCCTTTTTGCTATATCCAATAGCATAAAGTATTCCGAATTCATTATTTCTTGCATTATAGAAGGTGTAAATTAAAGCACCGACAGAAACAGACATACCAAATGTAATTATAAGAATAAGCAATGTCAAAATAGAGTTGAGGCTATCCGTTTGCTCGTCGAATAATTTTAAAACAATAGTTTTGGTTGTTATGGAAGCTTCCGTCTTATCAAGAGTTTCCAAATTGCTATTCATAGCTTCTAAGTCACCAATTTTTGGAAAAATAACTGCACCTAAAGTATAGTTATCAGTATCAATACCTGAATTTTGTAGACTATTTAAATAAAAATTTTTGGAACCAAATCCCATTATTGAATCACCTATAAATTCGCCTACTATTGTATATGTACCGCCTATCATTTCATTAGAATCAACTTCATTACCAAATGTATCACCGACTTTGAGGTTTTTATTTGTCAATACATTACTGTGCATTATGATTTCATATTCATCTTGTTTTGGCATCCTTCCATTAATAAGTGAAAGGTTAGTTTTTTTAAAAACATCTTTAAAATTTTCATCATCATTAATAAAAACAATAGGAGAGGAAGTATTCCCGATAATAGTTTTTAATAATGTGTATTCTATCATAACACTATAAATACTTTGGGTTGTTTCCATATCTGAAATTTTTGTTATTACTGTTTCGTCAATGAACATATTTCCATTAGGTGCCGAAATATATGAAAATTCCCTAAGTGGCGCAATGTTTGCTTCTGTAGCAGTTGCCAATATTGATGTAAATGTACATGTTATAATTGAAATGCATAATACTGCCAAAAATAATGTAATAAAAATTACAGCTGTTTTCTTTTTGTTTTCTTTAAAATACTTTAATGGACTAAGTGGTTTTATCATTTTTTTTCTCCTTTTATCAACTATATTAAAATTTGATTAAATAAGACTTATGGCTATCAAATACACATGTCGGACATTTGCTTGAAATTAATCTGTTTAAACATTTTAATATTGTTTTAACTAAGATCTTGTATAGTTTACCCTTATTAAATCGTAAATTTATGAATACTTTGTTATGCATAGTATTATACATTGCATACTATCGTATGTCAAGTATTATATCTTGGTTGAAAAAATTAAAATTAACTTGTTAATTTTTTTTCAGTAGTAATTTATAAAAATCGAAATGGCAAACACCTTTAGGTAGAGTTGGAGCTCAGATTATAATTAATATGTATGTAATTATGCATATAAAAAAAATTGTACAAGTAATAGGAATAGAACAAATAAATTGTTTTGAAATAGATTGTTCATATACTTTGATTAAAATAATTTATATATTGAATTCTCATTATATAGTAGTGGATATTGTTAATAATGAAAATAATTGATATATTGAATTCTTATTAAAGTAGTGGATATTGTTAATAATGAAAATAATTGTGCAAGCATAAAATTGATATTAATTGATGAGTTATCTTATAATTTAAAAGTTTTAATAAACTATGTATATCAAAATCAACATATTCCCAAAAGAAACAATCTAAACCATATCCGATTTCACGATTTAAGACATTCCTGTGCAAGTTTACTTCTTAAAAGCGGTGTGGATATGAAAACTACAAGCACAATTTTAGGACATAGCTCAATAGGAATCACAATGGATTTATATAGCCATATTGACATAGAACAAAAAATAGATGCAGCAGTTAGAATAAATAATATTCTGCAAATGTAATGATAGATAACAGTATAATTGCAAAACTACAATACATCAAAAATCGAAAAAAATACTACAAATAAACAAATTGACAAACAATTTTTTAGGATATATACTTTAATTAGATTAAAAGTTTTTGGGAATTTTTAATTATGAGATTAAATAAATTTAAAGAAACCAACAATAAAATAAATTTTAGTGTTAGTGATTAATATCGCTAATGCTGCTTATGTAATGATTAGATTGAAATTGGAGATAGAATGAAAAAAAAATTACTTATGTATAAAAAAATCAAATATATTAACTTAGCATTTATAATAATGGTATTGCCAATATTATTTATTTCTTGCAATGTCGAGCCTTTAGGGTCTTTAAGTGTAACGGAACATGAAAATTATTTTGAAACAGAATTATTTGCCTGTTATGATTACAAAAATTCTGATTTTCTTAGGATATTAGGACTTACTGAAAGGGGGCAAGAAAAGGAAGAAATAGTAATTCCAGAAAAAATAAATGGTAAAGATATTGTATGGAGTACAACAACATGGGGAAATCGTTGGGAAAGTGATAATTTAAAAAAAATATTTATACCAACAGGGATAAAAGTTGACCGTTCATATTTATTTGAACATTGTCCTAAATTGGAGAAATTAGTATTTTTGTCAACTGATCCAGAAGAATATAGGTCGGGATTTAATAGACAAAATACATATGGCGGAGGTTGTACAATGTTTGTTTATGACAAAGCAAGACTCTTATTTATAGAATATACATCGTACTGCGAATTAGCTTTTGTCGTTGCGAATATTGAATTTTATGATAATTATGAAAATGAAATTAACGAAGGCATATATTGGATGGATCATTTAGAAGAAGGTAAAAAATTAAAAACAATTCCAGCAAATCCAGAAAGAGAAGGTTATGAATTTACAGGCTGGTATGAGGAAAAGGAATGTATAAATATAATAAATTTAGAAAAAATACAAATGGGAGAAGAAAAAATCACTCTTTACGCAGGGTGGAAAATAATAATAGAATATGAGGGAAATTAATTATGTATAAAAAAATAAAATGTATCATTGTAGTAATTTTAATAATAGTATCAATGGTTTTATTAGGATCTTGCCATGTTGAGCCTAATGCGTTTAGTATACCTACTATTGAAGAAGATGAGAATTATTTTGAAACAGAATATTTTACATGTTATATGTATCATTTTTCACAAGGTGATGTGGTAAATATATTAGGTTTGACTGAAAGAGGACAAGAAAAAGAAGAAATTGTAATACCAGAAAAAATTGATGGTAAAAGTATAATCTGGAACCAAAGAGCCTGGACTAATTATTGGAGAAGTGATAAATTGAAAAAAATATTTATACCAGCAGGTATAGATGTTGATCGTTCATATTTATTTAAATATTGTCCTAAATTGGAGAAATTAATATTTTTGTCAACTGATCCAGAAGAATATAGGTCGGGATTTAATAGACAAAGCACTTACGGTGGAGGTTATCCCAAATATGTTTATGAGAAATCAAGAACAACATTTTTAGAATATACTTCATACAGTGAATCGAGTTTTACTGCAGCTAATATTGAAATGTTTAATAATTATGAAAATGAAATTAACGAAGGAATTTATTGGATGGATCATTTAGAAGAAGGTAAAAAATTAAAAACAATTCCAGCAAATCCAATAAGAGAAGAATATGAATTTACAGGGTGGTATGTGGAAAAAGAATGTATAAATATAATAAATTTAGAAGAAATAACAATGGGAGAAGAAACAATCACTCTTTATGCAGGGTGGAAAAAATAAAATAATATGGGGGTATTATAAAAATGAGAATTAAAAATACAATGAAAACAATATTTTAATTTTTAAATAAAATATAAAAAGGTAATTAAATTATGTATAGAAAAAGGAAATTTAGTATTTTAGTAATCATAATAATCATATCAATGGTTTTATTAGTAGCTTGTATTGATGAGCCAATTGATTTTAGTATACCTACTCTTCAAGAAAATGAAAATTATTTTGAAATTGAGCTATTCACTTGTTATGAATATGATACGAAGATAGAGATAATGGGCATGACAGAAAAAGGACAGGAAAAAGAAGAAATAGTAACACCACAGAAAATTGATGCAGCAGTTAGAATAAATAATATTCTTCAGATGTAATAACATTTTTTTTAATTGTAAAACTACAATATAACCAGATGGAACAAAACATATTAATATAGCTGAACTTACAGAATTAGGGAAACAACAAAAAGTGCTAGTAATTCCTGAAGAAATTGATGGAATAAAAGTTCAGGCATTACATAAATGGGAATTAAGTATGCAGTCTTCTGGACTAGTTTGGAAAAGTAAAAATTTGGAAAAAATATTTTTTCCAACAAATAGAAGTGTAATTGATAATAGTACATTCGATAGTTGCATAAATTTAAAAAAAACCATTTTGCTAGATATAGAACCAACAAATGCAATAATAGGGGGGGGGTACGAAATGCTATTAATACTTATTGTTATGTTCAAAAATTAATTTATTATTATATTATTAATGCTCGTGAAAATATAAGTGATTATTCGGAAATGCAACCGGCAAATATAACTTATTATTATAATTATGAGAATGATGATAGTTTTTGGTATTGGATAGATGATGTAGATTATGGAGAAAAAATCGAATATATTCCAGCAAATCCTATTCGAGAAGGATATGAATTTGGCGGGTGGTATAAAGAAACGGAATGTATAAATAAATGGGATTTTGAAGCCGATACTTTACCTGATGAACAATTTGAGGAAATAGAAGAAGAATCAACTGATTTAGAAACAGAAACAAAAACAGAGATGAGAACAATATATCAAGAAACAAAACTTTATGCTAAGTGGATAAAAAAATAATATAGGAAAGGAGAGATAATATGAAAACATTCAATAAAATAAAACAATTAATAGGTTTTTTGATGCTTTTTATTTGTTTATTATTATCATTATTTGGATGCTCGTCAAAAATGTATGAGGAAGGGAATTTTACATATTGGATTCAAAAAGATAACGATGGAACAAAACATATTAATATAGCTGAACTTACAG
>JBAXZI010000062.1:0-9969 GCA_041670385.1 Clostridia bacterium
CCAATTGCTAAAGAACCCAATAAATTGCCTAAACAAAGCAATAATAATATTTTATTTTTGAAAAGCAAAGAAAAACTTTCTTTCATACTTCCTTGCGTTAATTGCTTCGGTACTCTTTCTTTTGCTTTCGCCGCTTTTCCCGACATTAACGCACCGCCAAACCCGAAAATTATAGCAAAAACCACTGTAGCAAGTTGCCACGACATACCAGTAGAATTTACAAAAATTTCTAAAGCCATCGGAATAATTGCAGAAGCAATTCCAAAAACGCAAGAACCAACTGTTCTCGCCCATTTTACAATATAATCTCTTTCTAATGAATTGCGAGTTATAAGTGCTGTTATGCCCCATATTCCGACATCTTGCATTGTGTAAACTATGTCCCAACACAAATACATAATAACAAAATATGAAATTCGTAACCATAATAGTTTATCACTACCGGGGAAAACAACAAACATAAGTACTGTGAATATTCCTACAGGAATAGGCGTAAATTTTAATAATGGGCGTAATTTTTCGCCATTTTTGAACGTGTGTTTATCAACGATAGACCCGACAACAGGGTCATTTATTCCGTCCCAAAGCTTACCAACAATCAAAAGAATACTTACAGCAATTGCTGGGAATAATGCGATATCCGTTAAAAAATAAGTAAAAAACGAACCACCAATTAAACCATAAACTATGTTTTGCCCCGACAAACCAAATAAGAAGTTATTACGTTCTTTTTTGGTAATTTGAAATTCATTTTTTTCTTCTTGTATCATTATTACTCCTTAAAAGTCTCATAATACAATGATACAGTATGTACAAGCAAAAATCAATATACAATTTTAGCCTTTTTTTCGCACTATTTATTTATTCCCGATTTGTGCATATTTTTTTAACTTAAAACCTAATATAGCTGCAATAATAGAAAGCACAATATCACAAGGCAAATACACAGGCACGCAAGATACTATCATAGCCCACAAAGCTACACTTTCCCCACCAAACCAATAATTTAAGGCAAAATATTTATAGGTTAATCCTATTATATATGTTATGATAATACCAACAAAACAAGCTACGAAATATTTCCACAACTTTTCTTTTTTAAACGCGATAATTCCTACCACAAAAGCACTTATTATAAATCCTATCAAATATCCGAATGTAGGTCTTATTATATAATCAAGCCCTCCACCGCCTGCAAAGATAGGCAAACCAAACAATCCTAAAGCAATATAAAATACAACAGCCAAACTACCATATATAGGGCCTAGCATCAATCCACTAAAAATTACAAAAAATATTTGTAAAGTAACATAATCCCCAAAAGGTAATGGGATTCTTACGAATGCACCTGCCGTAATTAGTGCCACAAATAAGGCTATTCTTACCATTATTATGGTACGGTTTTTATTAATAATTTTTTTCTTTAATTCTTTATTTTCTTTATTAAGCAATTTATTTATCTCCTATATTTGCTTATATTATAAAAAAAATAAAACCAATTGTCAACCAAGTTTACGAACTAAGTTAACAATAACAAAAATTTTAATTATTATAATGTTTTTAGAATGTCATATAATTCTTCTGCATTATTAGCGATAATATTTGCTCCTTGCTCTAAAAGAAAACTTTTATCCCTAAACCCCCAACTTACTGCTATAAAATTTAAGTTAGAATTTTTTGCAGTAGCTATATCCACTTCAGAATCCCCAATATAAATAGCATCTGTAAGTTCACAATTAAATTTGTTTAGCACTTTAAGAATATTATCTGGATTTGGCTTTAATGGTGTAATTTTATCATCACCTACGATAATATCTACACTATTTCCAAAAAAATTATATCCGATTTCTTCTGCCGATTCTTGAGCTTTGTTTGTTACAATAGCTATATTTACATTACAAGTCTTCTTTAGTTTTTCAAGTAATACTTTTACGCCATAATAAGGCATTGTGTGGTCGCCCGAATGTAATTTGTAAAATTCTAACATTTCTTCATAACAATTATTAATTATATCGCTACTCATTTTGCTAGGCAAAGCTCTTTCTATCATTTTTTTTATGCCATTACCTACAAAATTTCGCATTTCGGATATTGTCCTATTTGGATAATTATGTCTAGTTAGTATTTCATTCGTGCAAATAGTAAGGTCATCTAAAGTATTTAATAGTGTACCGTCCATATCGAATATTATTGTCTTAATCAAATTTTTTCTCCTTTTTTTCTTAAATTCTATAAAAAAAACCTATCATTATTATGATAGGTTTCTTTTATTATTTTAATAAAAGTTTTAATGCTTAGTCGTGAGACCTTTTACCATTAAAATACAACATATCAACGATTGAAGTCATTAGTATTAATTTGAATACATCATTTTTTTGGTTAACTTCAATTTCATATTTGTCTTTAAACATTCTAAACCCATCTTTATGGATTGTTCCAATTTCACCATTAGCCCCGCTTATTCTATAAGAACGACGGAACATAGTACCTTGAACATTATACTTCTCGCCGCCTAATTCTAATTTGAAATGTGCACGAGGATTAAATTTTTTCTTAGCTTTTCCAATTTCTCTTTCATTTGCATCAAGGATATAATAAGTAGGTAAAATATCTACCAATTTACCTTTGATTATGAATATTACATTACCTGAAGCGTCTCTAATAAATCTTTTACGATGTAGTGATATTACTTTACTATTTATTTGAGAAACCAAATTGCCAGCTTCATCAGTTACTGTATATGTATCTTTTAAAACATTTAGTTGTTGTTCCATAATAAATTTCATAGCATAACTCCTTTTATAACTATATTATTGTTTATAATGTATCATATTATCATATAATATGTCAATACTCATTATTTATTAATTAATCTATTTTAAGAACCCGTTAATGATTTCTTGTTCTGCTTCCTCTTCCGTTAAGCCTAAAGTCATCAATTTGACTATTTGTGCACCCGCAATTTTACCAATTGCTGCTTCGTGAATCAAATTTGCATCTATATTATTAGCAATAATCTCCGGAATTGAAATAATTTTTGCATTATCTTTAATAATTGCATCACATTCTACGTGACCAAAACATTCGTTATTGCCATAAACTTTTGACACAAATTTTTGTGTAGAATTTTCTGTAGCAACACTTCTTGATGTTACTTGAACACGAGAATCCTTTCCATTAAGTTGTACATCAAACCTTGTCTCTGCACTTTGATAACCATGTGTCATTATTTTTTCTTTAACAATCAAACTAGCACCATCTTCAAGCACTCCTGTAGTGCTACGAATTGTAGAATCAACGCCTTTGATTTGTACCGTATCCATTTCCATATAAGCATTTTTGCCAAGATGAACTTCACTTTCTGGGTTAAGAATTCTTTTACCCTCGCCACTACCTTCGCCATAATGTTTTTCTTTATAAAGGACTCTAGCCCCTTCTTCCAAATAATAACGGTGAATACCATTATGTACAGAATCTTTATTCCCATCATTATGGATTCCACAACCCGATACAATAGTAACATCAGCATTTTTGCCTACATAGAAGTCATTATAAACCATATCGTTTATATCTTCTTCCGTTACCACAACAGGCATACGCATAGTTTCGCCTTTTGTCTCGGCACGAAAATATATGTCAATACCCGGTAAATCTTTTTTAGGAACAATGGTAATATTAGGCGTGTTATTTATAAAAACGGATTTACCATTCTTACGCAAAGAAAAAGCACCTTTTCCTATTTCTGCATTTCCATTATCCGCTACTGCTTCCAAAAGGGTCGTATCTATATTGGTTAAATTTAGTTTATTCATGCTGTTTCTCCCTTTTTCAATTGACAACAACAAGCAAGCCCAGAAGCATTGTCCAAATCTTTACTTGTCCTAACTTTTTTATTAACACTACCATCTTGAATTAACACAATTTCATCAGCAATATTTAGTATTCTTTCTTGATGAGAAATAACTATTATACTTCCTTTATATTCGGCACGCATATCATTAAATACTTGAATTAAGTTGTTAAAACTCCAAAGGTCAATCCCTGCCTCTGGTTCATCAAAAATAGAAAGTTTTGCATTTCTTGCAAGCACATTCGCTATTTCTACACGCTTTAACTCGCCACCAGATAGAGAAGAATCAACTTCACGATTAAGATATTTACTACCGCATAGCCCTACTTTATACAAATAACTACGAGCTTCGCTATAATCAAGTTTTTTACCTGCAGACAAATTTAACAAATCTAGTACAGTAAGTCCTTTAAATTGAACTGGAGCTTGAAAACCAAAACTAATGCCTAGTTTTGCACGCTCAGTAATAGATGTATTAGTAATATCAATACCATTAAAAAGAATTTGTCCATTATTAGGTTTTTCTATTCCCATTATTATTTTAGCTATAGTAGACTTTCCGCTACCATTAGGTCCAGTAATTGCAATAAACTTACCAGTACTAATTTTTAGACTTAAATCCTTTAATATGTTTTGTCCACCCGCACTAAAATTTATATTTTTTAATTCTAACATTGCATTTCCTCGCTTTAATATACATTTTTCTTGTGTATTCCGCTAATAATTATTTTAACACATTAACGCCAAAATTTCAATTGTATTATCATATTAATTATTAACCATACTTGTTTTTTTACCCAATTTCTATGGTTGTTTGGTTTATGTTTTTTTCTTTTAATAATTGTTTTGCATCATTTAATAAATTTTCTCTATTAGTATTATCATCTATTACTATTTTAACAGTAAGAACATTTTCTTCGCCATCAAACGACCAAATATGCAATTGCTGAATTTCTTTGACGCCTTCTATTCCCAATAGTTCATTTTCTATTTCTTTTGTTAATCCCTTATTCGGCGATGCTTGCATAATAATTACTATACTTTCTTTTACATTATTATAAATATTTATTATCAAAAACACACTAATACATAATGATAAAATAGGGTCTAATAAATAAAAATTTGTAAAATAAATAATTATACTGACTATAAATACAGCTATCCAACCAAGCAAATCCTCTAATAAATGCAACATAACCGTTTTATCAAGCAACTTTTTGCTACCTTTCATTCTAAAAACAGCCAATCCATTAGTAAGTATACCAAATATAGATAAAATAAACATACCCTTAGACATAACCTCATTTGGCGTAATAATAGCGTTAATTGCTTTATAAATTACAAATGCCGTACCTAAAGATAACACTAAAATATTTATTAATGCACCCACTACAGGTAATCTCTTGTATCCGTAAGTATATTTTTCATCAGGTTTTTTCTTTGCTTTTTTCTCGAATATCCACGACAAACCTAATGTCAAACTATCGCCAAAATCGTGTACAGCATCAGACATAATAGCAACACTTCTAGTAATAATTCCGCCAAAAATTTCTAAAATTGCAAACCCGAAATTAAGGAAAAAGGCTACTGCAATATTACTAGATTTACTATGATTATGCGAATGATTATGTCCCAAACTACCTCTCTTTATGATGCAAATGCCCTAATGCTACATTAATAATATTGGCGACACATTCATCATTTAATTTATAAAAACAGTTCTTTCCTCTTTTCTCAAACTTTACCATATTAATATGTTTCAATAATTTTAATTGGTGCGATACTGTAGATTTTGTCATATTTACCACTCCACATAAATCGCAAACGCAAAGTTCATTTTTATTTAGTGCCCACAATATTTTTAGTCTGGTTTTGTCCCCTATTGTTCTAAATAATATTGACATATTATTTATATCCAAATCACATAACATTTCATTAATCACTCTACTAACTAATTCTTCATCATTTATATTGCAATCACTTTCATTATTATTTATCAAATTTCCCCTCCCATTTAGTTGAACTATCATTCAACTGTTTATATTATAGTTGAATTGTTATTCAACTGTCAAGCAAAATAGCATAAAATTGTAAAGCTATCTTGAAATATTTTTTATATTATGCTAAAATTATTTTATAAAAAATATATAGGGAGAATACAAATTGAAACCACTTTATATTACTTTGATAATAATTGCCATTTTGGCAATCTTAATAACAATATATATGATAATTATGTTTGACGTTTTTAAGAAGACTATTAAAAAACATAAAAAAAACGATTCTTCTTCACTTAACGACAAACTATTTACAGATTTAGATAAACACAGGGCATTTATCCAAACTAATTCTGAAATCATAAAAATGATACCTTTTGAAAAACTTTATTTGCAATCAAAAGACAACTTAAAATTATGTGGTTATTTTTACAAAGGTAAAAATAATACTAAAAAAACAATAATTTGTGTACACGGATATTGCTCAAGTCCTTATCGTGGTTTTAGTGCAATTGGACAATATTATATAAAGAAAGGCTACAATGTACTAATGACAAATAATCGAGCTCACGAAGAAAGCGAGGGCAATTATATAGGGTTTGGCGTACTAGATAGGTATGATATAAAACAATGGATAGAATATATCAATACTATCGTACCAAATACAAATATATATTTACACGGTGTTTCGATGGGTGGTGGCACAGTATTAATGACTAGTGGCTTAGATTTACCCGATAATGTAAAAGGTATTATAGATGATTGCGGTTTTACAAGTCCTTATGAAGTTTTTAAAAGACAAATTCCCACTCTTTTAAAGTTACCGCCACAACCATTTTTAGCAACACTTAATCTATATACAAAATTATTTGCCCATTATAACCTTAAAGAATCAAGTGTAAATGCACTAAAAAAGTCTAAGATTCCAACAATTTTTATACACGGAAATAATGATATCTTTGTTTATCCAAAAATGAGTCAAACTAATTTTGATGCTTGCAATGCACCTTATAAAAAAATTTATTTCTTTGAAAATACCGGTCATTCGGATAGTTATATGAATGACAAAGCAAAATTTGAAACTGCTATAGAAGATTTATTTGATTACAATGATAATCTAGAAATAAGTAAGGCAAAATAACTTAATTTTATAAAAAAAGCGACAATGCAAATAATTTGCATTGTCGCTTTATATTTTTTATAACTAATTTACAACAATTCTTTTGTTGCTTCGAGTAATTTAGATGCTTTTTCTTTACTTAATTTACTATTTTTATCATAACAAAGTACATATACCTTTAATTTTGGTTCGGTACCACTTGGTCTTATGCAAATAAATTGACCATCTTTTAGTCCGTATTTAAGTGCATTTGTTACGGGCAAAGTTATATCTTCAATTTTGCCACTTGCAAGTAGCGTTTTCCTTGTTAAATAATCAGATTTATAAATAATATCGTATCCCGCAAGAGAAGTTACTACCTTAGTTCCTAAAGTAGCCATAGCTTTAGACATATCATCCATAGCGGATATTCCTTTATAAAAGATAGAAGTAACGGCTTCCGAATAATATCCGTATTTTTCATATATTTCCATAAGTCTTTGATAAAGTCCTTTGCCTTTACTTTCGTAATAACAAACCATTTCTGCTGTTAGCATACTAGCAACAACTGCATCTTTATCTCTAGAATGAGTCCCTCTCAAAAAGCCAAAACTTTCTTCAAATCCAAATAAAAATGTATATTTGCCATTTGCTTCCCATTCTTTTATTTTTTCGCCAATAAACTTAAACCCAGTAAGAACATCAAAACAAGCAACACCATAATTTTCTGCTATTCTATCCGCTAGAGTAGTTGTTACTATAGTTTTTACAACTGCACCATTTTTCGGCATATTCCCTTCTTCTGTAAGTCTCTTAAGGATATAGTCCATAAGTAAAACACCAATTTGATTACCATTAAGCAAAATAAATTTGCCCTCATCATTCCGAATAGCAATACCCATTCTATCGCAATCAGGGTCAGTCCCAATAACGACATCAGCACCTATTTTGTTACCTAATTCTATTCCCATTTTTAATGCTTCAGGATTTTCAGGATTAGGGATACTTACAGTTCTAAACTCCGTATCAGGTTGCGCTTGTTCTTCTACCAAAGTTACATTTATACCCATTCTTTTAAGCATAGTAACTACAGGAACAAATCCAGTCCCGTGAATAGGCGTATAAACAAGTTTAAGATTTTTACCTTTCTCTCTTACTGCATCTGGTGACAAACTAAGTTTTGATAGTTCTCCATAAAATGCCTCGTCTACAGTTTTTCCGATTATAGTAATATAATCATTAATTGCTACATTATCAAGACACTTAATGCTATCACCAAAATCTACATTATCCTCATTTATAGAAAAATAATCTTCGTTTTTATTGATAAAATCAACTACCACTTCGGTATCTTCAGGGCTCATTTGAGCGCCATCAGCACCGTAAACTTTATATCCATTATATTGTTTTGGATTGTGGCTAGCCGTTATCATTACACCAGCGACACAATTTAGATACCTAATTGCAAAACTACACATAGGAACAGGGTGTACATCATCAAATAAATAACTTTTTATTTTTGCGTAAGATAGTACTTTAGCTACCTTCATAGCAAATTCTAAGCTACATCTTCTTGTATCATAACTTATTATTACTCCACGCTTTTTAGCATCTTCGCCTAAAGTAGCAATAAAATCGGCTAATCCTTTAGTCGCTCTAGCAACTGTGTAGTTATTCATTCTAAATGTCCCTAAATCCACTACACCACGCATTCCTGCTGTCCCAAAAGCTAAAGGAATTGCAAATCTTTCTTTTATTTCTTCTTCATTATCCTTGATTAAATCAAGTTGCTTTCTCTCATCATCATTTACATTTTGATACCAATTATCAAACATTGCTTTTCCTAACATATTTGCATACTCCCTAAAATTTATTTAATTGAAAAAATATAATCTACAAATTAATCGAACAAAGCTGTAGATATATATCTTTCGCCTGTATCCGGCAAAATTGCTACTATATTTTTGCCTTCATTTCCTTTTTCTTTAGCAATTACCATACTAGCAAAAACACTAGCCCCTGAAGTAATACCAACCAAAATTCCTTCTTCTTTAGCTAAATCCTTAGCTGTTTTTATTGCATCTTCATCAGAAACAGTAATTATTCTATCCAAAATTTTCACATTAAGAATTGCAGGAACAAAATTTGCACCTATACCTTGCAAATTATGCTTTCCCGCATACCCTTTGCTTATTAGTGGACTAGAAAATGGCTCTATCCCAACAATTTTTACATTAGGCACTACTTTTTTTATATTTTCACCAGTACCAGTTATTGTTCCACCAGTGCCAATCCCTGCTACTAAATAATCTACATTTTTATCTAAATCTAACAAAATTTCATTTGCTGTCGAAATATGAGCCAAACAATTATCAGGATTATCAAATTGCGACGGTATAAAAGAATTAGGAATACTTTTATTGAGCTCAATAGCTTTCTCTTTCGAGCCTTTCAATCCTTCATCAGCACTTGTAAGCACAACTTTTGCACCCAATTGTTTTACTAGTTTTATTCTCTCTATACTCATATTTTCGGGAATTGTAAGAATAAGGTCATAGCCTTTTATTGCACATACCCAAGCAAGCCCTATACCTGTGTTGCCACTAGTCGGCTCAATTATTGTGCTTCCCGCAATCAAATCGCCCCGTTCTTCCGCTTTTTCTACCATAGTTAGGGCGGTACGGTCTTTTATAGAAGAAGCAGGCTCAAAGTATTCTAGTTTTGCAAAAATATTAGCTTGCAATCCTCTCTTTTTCATAAATCTATTTAGTTTTAATAATGGGGTGTGTCCCACTAATTCTGTTAACGAATTATAATACATATATAATAGTCCTCCTAACATTTTTATTGTACTATTTTTTTGAACTAAAATCAACATAAATAAATTATCCGTATCCAAATTATTGTTGGTTTGTCAATGATGTTGGACAAATTGGATAAAAATATATTGGGGGCAATCGTTCCAATTCCCCCAAACCCCCTTTCCTCATAATTTTCCCTTTGTTTGTTGTAGGTATTGCAAA
>JBAXZI010000063.1:0-9898 GCA_041670385.1 Clostridia bacterium
AATCCAAAATAGACAAATCTTTGGCTGAAGTAGTAGGACATGTTGTTTATAGAATGGAATTTTAGCATAATTTGTTAAAAATAAACTCAATTAAAAGGGAGCAGTACTATATGTACAGCCCCCCTTTTACTTTCATTGCACTTTTACCAAATTCTATCTCAAAATTTTTTCCTAACATATCAAAATATAAGAATTTATTTCAAAAATATTATAATAAATATAATGTAAATTTTTGTTACAATATAAATGTAAAAAATTACCTAAAATATCAATAATTGATAAAATTATTTTTCATAATCAAATGCAGTAAAAGTGCGTATTATATTGAATAATGTAAAGTATATGCCATAATTAAAACATATATTCTTTTTTTATCTTTAATTGTGCTATATTAGTAAAACCTTGCTAAATATGGAATTTTGTAGTACAATACCACTATGGAAAATAGAAAAGAAGAATATGATTTAATAGTGATTGGAGGAGGGGCTAGTGGGCTCACTCTTGGAATAATCGCAAAAAATCGTGGTAAAAAAGTTTTAGTATTGGAAGCGAATGAAAGAGTTGGCAAAAAAATTTTAGCAACGGGTAATGGTAAATGCAATTTATCAAATGCACATATTGACAAATGTAATTATAATACAGAATTAGTTGAACAATTTTTGTTACAACAAAGCAAAGTATGTGAATATTTTGATATGTTGGGATTAAAAACTAAATTAGTTGATGATAGATATTATCCTTATAGTGAGTCAGCAAAAACAGTACTAAATTTGCTTAGAGATAGATTGGGGAATGTTCATATGTTGACTGATTATAGAGTAAACACTTTAGTTAAGGAGAAAGATTTATTCATAATCAATAAACAATATACCGCAAAAAAAATAGCAATTTGTACAGGCAGTAATGCGAATTTCGGTATAAACAGTCATAATTTGTTAACAAATTTTGGACATAGCATAACTAAACTTTATCCTAGTTTAGTACCTTTAGAGACGGATACTACTTTTATAAAGAAACTTAACGGTTTGCGGGCTAAAGTTAGAGTAAATCTTATTGATAATAGCAATAATATAGTAGATACACAATTAGGCGAAATATTGTTTAGAACTAATGGAGTTAGTGGAATAGCGATATTTATGATATCAAGTTATTTAGCTAGGAATAATGGAAGTTATCGACTTAGTATAGATTTTGCACCTGATTTGAGTGTAGAAGATGTAAATGAATTCCTAAATAATAATACAATTTTTGGCTTACTTAATAGTGAAATTGCCGATAGTGTAGTAATGCAAGCAAGTTCAAGAAATGTTGATTTATGTGAAGTTGTTAAGGATTTTCAATTAAAAGACCTAAAACTAGGAGATATAAGAAATGCACAAGTCGTTAGCGGCGGTGTGCCACTTGAAGAATTTGACGAAAATTTGGAAAGCAAAAAATGTGCATCATTGTTTGCTTGCGGAGAAGTTCTCGATGTTGATGGAGATTGTGGTGGATACAATCTTAATTGGGCATTTTTGTCAGCGATAATAGTAGGTAATATAATATGATTAAAGTAAATAATATAACAATTCCAGTAGGATTTGACCAAAATCAAGTACTAAAAAGTAAATTAATAAAAGAATTAGGTAATGCTAAAATAATACATTTTGATGTTATTAAAAAAAGCATTGATGCTAGGGATAAGTCCGATATAAAATATGTTTATAATGTAGCGGTAGAATTAGAAAATGAGAGTTTGTTACTCAAAAAAGGCTTTGATAAATTTGATAATTCTTGTAACGATTTGGAACAAACATTCGGTAAATTAAAATATCCTAGTGATAAGGCTTCACCAATTATTGTTGGTAGTGGTCCATCAGGATTGTTTTTGGCTTTAGCTTTAGCCTTGAGTGGAGCAAAACCAATCATTTTTGAACGCGGAAAAGATGTAGTAGGCAGACAAGAAGTTATTAACAAATTTAATAAGTTTGGTATCTTGGATACTAATTGTAATGTACAATTTGGCGAAGGCGGAGCGGGTACTTTTAGTGATGGTAAATTAAATTCGGGTATTAATAATGAATATGTTAAAATGGTGCTTAGAGAATTTGTTAATTGCGGAGCACCTAATGAAATAGAATATTTAGCAAAACCACATATGGGCACAGATAATTTGGTTAATGTTGTAGTGAATATTCGTAAAAAAATAGAAGACTTAGGCGGAAAGGTTTATTTTGATAGTTTAGTTAGTGATGTTATTATGACTAAAGATAAAATAAGCGGTGTGGTGGTAAATGGCAATAAATATATGTCGGATACTGTTATTTTTGCTATAGGACATTCTGCAAGAGATACTTACTATATGCTTAATAATTGCGGATTAGAAATGACACAGAAAGGGTTTAGCCTAGGTGTTAGGATAGAACATTTACAAAGTGATTTGAATATGGCACAATATGGTAAAATGGGTTCAAAGTTGCCTAGTGCAGACTACAAATTAGCAGTTCACCTAAAAGAAAGGTCGCTTTATACTTTTTGTATGTGTCCCGGTGGTAAAGTAATTAATGCTAGTTCGGAAAAAGGACAAATTTGCATTAATGGAATGAGTAAATTTGGTAGAGATGAAATAAACGGAAATAGTGCTTTGCTTGTAGGAATAAATCCCGAAGATTTTGGTTCGGATAGTCCTCTTGCTGGTATCGAATTGCAAAGAAGATATGAAAGAAAGGCTTTTGAAATTAGCAATAGTTACCGCCCACCTTGCCAACTTTTGGGTGATTTTATGCAAGATAAGGTTTCTACTAATTTGGGCAAAGTAAATCCTAGTGTATCAGGCGGATTTGTTTTTGGGAACCTAAATGATTGTTTGCCTTCTTTTGTAGCAAGCACTATAAAAAATGGCGTTCCAATTATGGCAAGAAGATTGCGTGGATTTGATATGTACGATAGCGTACTTACAGGAATAGAAGCAAGAAGTTCTTCACCTGTTCGGATAACTAGAGATAGTAATTATAATACTTCAATTTCTGGCTTGTATGCAGTAGGCGAAGGGTCTGGATACGCAGGTGGAATTACGAGTAGTGCCGTAGATGGAATTAAGTGTGGATTGGCATTGTTGAATTCGATTATTTAGGGTATTTATGGAAAAGAAAAATACAAGCATAAACAGAATTACGGTATCCAAAAACGAAAATACGGATACCCAAAATGCTAATCGCGAACAAAACTCGATTACGGGAAATAAGTGTAATTCATCATGTAATGATGACAATTTTCCCGTAAATAAAAACATAAATGAAGAAATAATAATCAATAAAAAAGATAAACGAAAAAAAGAATTTACTACATATCTATTGTTTATTTTAGCAAATTTATTGGTAATTCTGATTATTCTTTTACTTGAAGATAATAACGGTCAAAAGATAAGTTGGGATAAAATATCACCGATATTAAGACAAAATTGGTACTATATTGCTTTTGCATTTGGTACCTTTCTGTTATTACTTATAGGCGATACAATAACCTTTTATCTATTAACAAAAAAGATGGGTGTTACAAAACCATTTCTAGTTTCATTAAAAACTTCTATTTATGGAAGATATTATGATAAAATAACGCCTTGGGCGATGGGCGGCGAGCCTTTTCAAATAGGATTCCTTACTAAATCAGGATTAGGAATTGATAAAAGTAGTGCAATAACAATGAGTAGGCACTTAATTAAATATTTTGTAACAGCAATAGCAGTAATTTTGATTTTTTCAATAAGCGGAATTTCGGCGGGTAATATCACTGTTATGGTGGTAGCTTGTTTAAGTGTATTAGCGGGACTAATTGTGCCTGTATTTATGGTTATTTGTTGTATTTCTCCCAAAATCGGACTAAATATAGCTAAAAATATATTGAAATTTTTGCATAAAATTAAAATAGTCAAAAATTATGATAAAACTCTAGAAAAAGTCAATAAAGATGTTGCGTCATTTCTTGAAGGAATAGGATATCTTAGTGCGAATAAAACAATATTTATTGTTATTGGATTTTTTGCACTTGTCGAGCTATTTGGGATTAATGGAGTTCCATTTTTTGTAATAAGAGGTTTGCAAATTGATGCATCATACTGGCATATTCTTGTTTTATGTTTGTTTGTCAACTATGCAGCTAGTTTTTCGCCTACACCTGGTGGAGCGGGGATTGCCGAGTTATCTTTTTATGCTATTTTTGCATCGTATCTTACAGACGGTTATATATTTTGGGCGGTTATAATATGGCGATTAGCAGTATTCTATGTGCCTGTTATTTTAGGATTTTTATTAGTTGTCTATGACGGAATAAAGGGACTTATTAAAAACAATATTTTTAAGCAAAAAATTTGATTAAATTAATAATTTTTGTACTCTTGCCTAAATAGGTGTTCCTATGTTATAATATACTTAATAAGTATATTAGGAAGAACAATGAAACGCAAAGTAAAATTCTCAAATATTATATTTATTTTTTTAGCTGTAATTTTGGTTACGGCATTTTGTAGTGTCGAAACAAATAAAAACAATATAGCTTTTGCAGATGAACCAATTTTTAATTATAGTTTTTATCTATTTGAGATAGATTCTCAAGTTAAATATGATGATTTTGTAACTAATGTAGGGCAAACTAACGATTTTACAGGTAAAGTAGTTAGTATAAAAGGTACTTTTAATGCAGGTGGGGTAGCAATGTTTGGTTCTACTTTTAATGGTACATTTCAGGGAAATAGTAATATAATAAATAATCCTGGTAGTTTGTTTTTTGGAACGAGTATCGGTAGCAATGCAACAATCAGCAACCTAACTTTTACAAATTATACAGGTACAGGCAATTGTCTTGCAAATAGTAGTCAAGGTAGCATCAGTAAATTATTTGTCAACGGAACTTTAAGTGCGGGTAATGACTTGTTGGATACAAATAATGGGACATTAACGAATGTTGTTAATCATACTGGTGGTATTTGTAATACGAATACCGCTACAATTAATACCTCTATTGGATATGATGATTTAGCTACGCCGATAGCAATAAATAATAATTTGCAACTTGCAAATACGGATTATTACACATTGATGGATAGTGGATATAATTTTATTGATAATTTTAGTTATGATGTGGGCGATAGCATAATGAATTGTCCATCACTTAGAATTGGCGGTGGTAGCTATAAAGACTGGCTTAATCTTTATACGGTAAAAGTATTTAGTTATACTTATGACCCGACAAAACAATATACGACAAGTTCAATAGTAAATAAAATAATAGAATCAACAGCTGATTTTTCTAGTATATTGTGGGAATTTAATGGTACTTCATATACCCAAGATTATATCAAAAATGCAGGCATATATAAAATTTATTTTGTTTACTTAGGTACAGATAATTATTTGCCTAGTAAATATACACAAAATGTTACAATAAATAAAGCAGTGTGGAGTCAAGGAATAAATTTTGCAAGTGGAGAATTTGATGCAATATCAACAACATATAATGGTATTGATATAGCAGTAAGTGAGCCTACACCTATAAATATGGCAGAATTCATTTTTTCTTATCAAATCAAGCATAATGGGATAGTATCCACAGTAAATGATACGGGCACTTATGTTCAAACAATTACGGCAACTAGTGATAATTATTCTAATATTACTAAAAGCAGGAATATTAGTGTCACGCCAATAGCTATTAATATAAGTTTATCGAATTTATCAATTGATTATAATCAAAACGCAAATTTATCTTTATCCACAATTAGCATAGATAGTGTTCTTGTTGGTAAAGACATAGGTAAAACTTTTGAGCAATTAAAACTTACCGGAAATTATACGACTAACTATAATTTGGGTAATAATATTGGTACGTATACAATTGGTTACGGTGCAACTTTTCTAAATTATAATCTTAATCAAGTGACACCCGGTGTATTGACTGTAAATCCTATTGATTTATTACAAGGCGGGATTGTTTTTGAGAATTTAAATTGTGTGTATTCTGGAAGTGACTATATTATTAGTGCTACAAATATTCCCGATGGAATTAGTGTAGTATATGAAAATAATTTACATAAAAATGCAGGTTCATATATTGCTTCAGCGACATTTTCTTGTCCTAATTATAATAATTTAGGGCTTAATGCTACATTAGATATATCGCAAAAAGCGTTTAGTATTACTGCAAATAGTCTTACACTGTTGTATGATAACGGGCGTAGTGAAATACCGACAAGTAGTTTTGGATATACAGTAAATGGAATTGTTGCAAGTGAAACTGCTTTACTTAATACTCTTATTTTTAATTATCAAATTAAATCAGAAGGCAATGTTATAAGCGTATTTGATGTTGGTAGTTACGATATAATTCTTAATGTAACAGGTACTTTACCAAATTATGCAATGACTATAAATAATGGTTCGTTAGTTATTAATCCAAGTAGTATGACAAGTTTGTATGCGGGAAAAAGTGATAAAACAGAAGAATATGATGGTACAAATAAAACATATAATATAACATTCTTTGATGAAAACAGTACTAGTACTTCAATCAATTACACTTACTATATAAATGAAACTATAGTAAATGAAATGTTGGAAGTAGGCGATTATAAAATCGAAGCGTTAGTTACAAAAATAAATGATAATTATTTGGATACTACTTATATTTACTATTTGCATATAACAAAAATTAATATAGCTATTTCTTTTGATAGTGCAAATTATTATCTTACTTATAATGCAGATAACCAAATTGATAGTAGTAGATATACCTTTGTAGGAACTTTACCTGATGGATTAATTGCTAATTTTGATGTTAAACAAAACGGATTAGATGTTGCGACAACAAGTGCTGTCGGTACTTATCAAATTTCATATTATGTGGCTCAAAGTACGAATTATAATTCCAAATTAATATCGGCTAATGTAATAATACAGCCGAAAGCAGTTAGCTTAACTGTCACTCAAAATTATGAATATAATGGTAATAGTATAGTGCCTATAATAACAACAATTGTGGGTAACTTAAATAATGAATTAAGCCAAAGTAATTTTAGTTTAGTTTATTATAAAGGTGAAAGTGTAGTAACATTATTGACTACAGCAGGTAGCTATTTTGTAGAACCATCATTAGTAGGTAACTTAAATTATAGCTACGCTAGTAGTAAATATCCTATCAGCATCACGAAAAAAGAAGTAAATGTCGACCTTAAAAAATTGGAATTTATATATGGGAAAACTGGTGAATTCAGTTATGGCGGTATTGATTATACTATTTATTCTGGTGGGAATATAGTTCGAAAGCATTATTATATAGCAGATACTAATGTTTATATTGATTTGCAATATAAAATATCTAGTGATAGTGCGGCAACCTATGAAATAATTTCTATAAACCCTACAGTAAATTATAATTTTACGGTTTCTGATGCTTGCAAATTTAATCAAGAAAACAGAGTAATAATTCTTAGAGCGACTTTAAGTGCGTTATGGAATTATGAGAGTAATAATGTTGTAGGAAATACTTCGTATATTACTTATTTAGGGCTTGACCAAATAAATAAGTTTAGTTTTGAAATTGTCGGATTTGTAGATGCTATAAGACAAAGTGATTGCAATATTACTATGTTGGAAAATACAAATAAAACAATAAAAAATGTTGGCGAATACGATTTAAAACTTATATTGCTTAATCAAAGTAATTATAAACTTGATGGACTTTTGTTGCATATTGTTATGGGAAAAGCATCTTTAGAAATAAAACTAGCGAATATTGTTATTTTTCAAGGAGAAAGCTTTGTCGGTGGAAATTGTACATTAAATAATGTTAAGGGTGAGGATGCAGGCAAAACTATATATCAATTATCTGGTGCGAATGTAACTACTCAAACAAATTATCGAACTACTTTACCTGCTAATACAAGCGGCATTTATTATACTTATGTGGCAAGTTTTGATAATTACACACCTATAGTAACAAATGGTACTATAAAAATTGAATACAATAATAAAAGAATATTCACATTTACTGATAAAACTTTTGTTTATGATGGAATTTATCACGAATTAAAAGTAAATGAATCACAAGAAGAAATTGATAGTGCGAATGTCGTTATTACTTATTCAGACAATAACAGACAATTAAATGTAGGCACATATCAAGTTACGGCAACAGTTCATTATAATATAAATGATTCCGAAGAAATATATAATCGTAGTTTGAAAATAATAGCAGCTACACCAATAATTACGCTAATTGATAAAAAATTGCCTTATAAAGAAAATTATTTATTGCCTAATAGTATTATTGCTGGTACAGCTATGGTAAATAATAAAAACATAGAAGGGAAATTTGAATTTGTTAATAATTCCCAAATAATAATTGGGAAAAAGGAATATTCAGTCCGTTTTGTCCCTACTGATTCTATTAATTATGAAAGTGTTGTAGATGAAGTGGAATATGTTGGAGTAGAAATAAATTTATCAAGTTTTAATATTAGTGATTATTCGATATTTAGTTACCGAGGTGGAAATGATATAGTTATTGATAATGCTGTATTTCTAACACTTAGAGAAGGACTTATTGATGGACTTACTATTTATAAAAACCATATTGTTTATGATAAGATATTGTTAAATAAGACAGAAGCGGTTACAATAAGTATAAAGCTAGACAATCAAGTAGTTTATGAAAATACTTTTGATGTTGTTTTAGTAAGTGATGAAGAGCTTGAAACAGGAAACAAAATAACCGAAAAGGATTTTAGTATAACTGAAGGTATGGGCTTTAGTGGTGAATTTATTTATGCTACAGCAGGTGGCGGAAGAATAGGTCTTAGCGATGCGGCTTTAGAAAAATATGAATTGTTTATTAACGGTAATAAAGTAACAAGCACTTATGTTGTTAATGGAAATGAAACTACGCTTGTTATCGTTGTTAGAGATGCAGAATCTAACGCTACAGTTTTTGCAGAAGAATATGAAGTGAAAAAAGAAAATGTGCCTTTGATTGATAATGGTGATGATAGACTAAAAACAATTTGGACTATTATTGGAAGTGTAAGTGGTGGAATTGTTTTATTGGTAGTGGGAGTTTTTGTCGTTATCAATATAGTTAAAAATAAAAGAATAGGTAAATAAAATATGCAATATATAGGAGTAAATGTATGAAAAAAAAGATAATCGGCTATTTATTAATTATGCTAAGTTGTGTAATGCTAGTTGGACTATTAGCGTCTTGTAGTTTTATAGAAAATTTATTAAATGGGAGTGAAGAAGTGGTTGCTCCTACAGTTACTAAAGCATATTTATTAAAACCAGAACTTGGTTATGAACAAAGCAAAGAATTCGAATATAATAAGGATAGCGAAAGTGCTATGCCTGTTTTGAGCGGTGATAAAGTACTTATAAATATTGAATATGAGAATCCAAAAGCTTATAGTATTAGTTATGTTAAGGTCAATAATCAGCAAATAATGGCAAATAAATTTTATGAAGGTTCTTCCGAAATGAAAACAATTGTAGAAATTAGTGCCAGCGAAAGTGGAGAAACATCGGAAGAAAGTTTTACAGTAAATTCTATTTTTTATAATACAGGTACCGAAACAAAAAGAGTACAATTTAATGAAGATTATGATATGATTTTTGATTTAGTTCTTGACCCTAGTTATAAATTAACAATTGATTTTCAAAATGCAGATGAAAGAGTGGCTACTAAGACATCAGCAGAAACTAGCAATAAACAAATTATTAAGTTTGGTGCAGAGTTATCAAATTATAGTATAGTTGACCCCAATTATTCCTCAGTTGTTGGTTTGCCTGAAAAACCAGGTGGTTGGGTGTTTGAAGGTTATTTTACAAAACCATATGGAGAGGGTATTCAAGTAAGTAAAGATGATAAATATTAT
>JBAXZI010000064.1:0-9649 GCA_041670385.1 Clostridia bacterium
GGCAGTTATAAAATGTTAAACAGTCAAGGGGATACAAAAGCTAATCTTACAACAAATGTAAATAGTATAATAAAATTAAATGATCCTACTGGTGTGGCTGATTTTACAACTAATACAGCAGGTGAAAAAACATATAAATTTACATACAAAAATGATGCAACTGGTTTGAGTATAGATAAGTTGGTTGTTATCAATGTTTTACCAAAAAAAATAACAAGCAATGTTATTAATTTACCAACAAAAACTACATATTTGAAAGGTGATACCTTGGATTTGACTGGTAGTAATATCCAATTTACTTACAATAATGGCACAATTAGTGGAGTAATTGCACTAACTAGGGATATGTTTACAGATGAAGTATGGACAGGCGCAACAAATGTAATTGGAGATAACATTTCAGTTATATTTGCGTATGAAAATAAAAATTATAGTTTTAACATAAAAGTAATTGAAAATATAAAAGAAGTACTACTAAGTAGTGCTTCAAATTATTATTTAAACCAACCTTTCGCTGTTATACAAGGCAATAGCTTTGATAAAAGCACATTAGTACTTGATGTAGTTAAGATGGATAATTCCACTGTTACTATGTCTAGTTTTGACCTTGAAAAATGGACTTTTGAAAATACGGATTTTGATGAAATTGGACTTCGTACAGTAAAAATAATTTATGGAGACACAAGTAATAATAAGTTTGTTGATATTTTAGTAAATGTAACGAATGCAATAACTGCATTTGATTTTGATACAACAAATGGAGAAATGGATTTTGGTACCATTATTGAAGACCAAGCAATAACAATAAATGATGCGTACCTTTTGGTAACTTATGAAAATAATGATTGTGTAAATGCAAATATGTTGCGTGTAGCAATTACTAATGAAATGTTGCCACAAAAAGATACTTATAACAAAGTTGCAGGTAATAAAGTAATTAGTGTAAGTTATGGCGGTAAAGTCAAAGATGCTACTGTCACAGTAATTAATCGTAGTTTGGTGTCTAGTGAAATTGTTGAATTACCATCAAAACTTAAGTATGTTATAGGCGATACAATAAATTTAAACGGATTAAAAATCAGATTAAGTTTTGATAATGGAACTACACAGCTTTTAGATATTGTTTATAATGTTGATGGAACTACAGTTGATTTAGCTAATAGTAAAGTAATCATCGAATATGATTCTACAATTAGTTATGAATTTATTTACAGTTATGATGCTACTTGGATTGATGGACAAGATTATGCGGAAAAACAAATTAATTTGGATATTCAATATATAGTAAATTCAAGTGTTCCTACTACTAGTAATACAATTAACAATTACAATTCGCATTGGTTTGTAGAATTGCCTGAAAATTTAGTTTTGTTAGAAAAAAATATAGATGATACATATAAAAATATGATTACAATTACGGCTTTTGAGGGGATAGACAAAATTGAATTTCCTAAAGAAGCAATTTTGCGTGTTGTATATGATGAAGAAGATAATAATTATAATGATTATTATTTGAATGAATTTTATCAAGCTGAATCTAATTATATAAATAGTGATGATTATTCACTAACCGGTTATTTACCCAATAAAGTGGGCAATCAAACAATAACAATAAATTACATAATGTATAGTTGTACATTTACAATTAATGTAAAAGCAAAATTGTTAACAGATATAACAACTAATGTTGGTTCAATAACAATTGTTGAAGGAATGGAAATCACTAACGATAAAATAAGTTTGACGGCTCATTATATAGATGCCGATGGAAATGCTTTTGCTGACCCGAATTTTGCTAGTGTTGGACTTGAATTAAGTCAAGTAAATAATAATTACAATTCTAACGATGTAGTTCCTTTTACAGAGGTACAAAATACATTTGCTACTACAGTAACTTTCACTTTTGGCGGTAAAGAAGTAACTGTTGATTTGAATATACAAAAGAAAAGTTTAGTATCTATTAGCTGGGCGCAATATCCACAAAGAATATATGTTGAAGGATATACAAGTGATATCAATTATGAAGGTGGAAAACTACTTGTAGCATTTAATAATGGCACGACAAATACCGTTGATTTGAATAGTGAAGTTGTTACTAAAGATGCAACAAATTTCGATACAGGACTTACCATAAATGATAGCGGTGAGGTTGTACAAGAAATATATGTAGAATATGTTTATAATAGCATTTCTAAGAATACTTCATATTCAGTAACTATAAAAGATCGTAAATATTTAGAAGTAGCATATTGGAATGAGGCAAACATAATAAATCACGAATTTGACTTTATTTATGGAGTTACTGAGGATGCTAGACCAGAATTTGATGTTATGGATGGTAATACTAAATTTATAGAAGATTCAATTATTGACAGTAAAATAGCTGAAAATATAGGCTTTAGTGTTGAATATCAAAATTCTTTAGGGGAAAGAAATACATCTTGGCCTAAAAATGTAGGACTTTATACAATTGTTATTAGTTATAATGGTGATGATGTTTATAATTCTTTTGAAGATACATCTATGCGTTTGCGTATAGAAGCAAGAAAAATTAAAGTAGTTGCGAATACAATTACTGACGTTACTTATGGTGATGCAACAATTAATTTTGTTGGACATTTGGAAAGTGCCGAATTAGATAATATTTTATATGGCTTTGCTGAAGATGAAAACAATACTTTAGATATTGGGTACCAAATTTATCGTGGAGAAAATTTGCTGTCTTATGCAGGTGGAGTAGTTTTGTTTGATGCGACTAATAACATATTTACCTATAATATATGTCCAATTGTGCAACAACAAAAAGCTGCTTATAATAATTATGAAATAGTAGAATTTGTTAGTTCAGAAATGGAAATTGCACAAAAAGATATAGCAATAGTAGCAGATGATAGTGCGGAAAAAACTACTAAAATGTACGGTGAAAATGACCCAGTATTTGAATATACTGTTTATGATTATGATGATTATACTCAAAATCCAAGTACAGTTACTTCTATTGGTAATAAATATTTTGATAACATAAATGGAATTGTTAAAGCGACAATCACCCTAAATGATGCAATAATAAATATAAATGAATATTCTTTATTGCGTGATTATAATGACTCTAATTTCGAAAATGTAGGTGAGCATAGTATAATAAGAGGAAGATCAACGAATATAAATAATTTTTGTGTAAAAACTTTTGTAGGAGCTAGTCTAACTATTACAAGTAGACCTATTGCATTGCAAGCTACTGATTTGCAAAAACAATTTGGATTTGTTACACCTAATTTTGAATTTATAGCGGTAGATGAAGATAGTTATGTCTATAATGATGACTTAACTAATGTTTTTGCCGAGCAAGTAAGCCCATCTGGTTATGTATTAAAATTTTATTCTGATATTGATTGTACAAATGAAATTACATATAATAATGATTTACCGCAAAATGCAAGTGTAGGAACTTATTATGTGAAATTAGTAATAGATAATGAGCTTTCTATTAATATTAAAAATTATCAAGTTACTACTTTAGTTGCCCAAATTACTATAGTAAAGAGTGATGCAACAGTAACATTAAATGCAATGACAAAAAATTATGGAGATGATGACCCAATATTAACTTTTGAGAATCAATATTTTTATACATTTGATGATGGTTATTTGTTAGGTAATGATGATACATATTTAGTTGCTAGTTTTAATAGAGAAATAGGTGAAGATATAGGTAGATACGAATATTCACTAAATGAAAGTTGCATAAATAATAATACCAACTTTAACATTACATTAGCGGGAGATAAGGTTTTGGATATTTATCCAAGAAGTATTGTTTACAATAAGGACGCTCAAAATTCCGAAAGTTATGCAAGAAAATTACTTAGTAGTATAAGTGTAAATTACAATTGTGTCGATAGTAATGGTTATTCTCTAACTGATACGGATAAAACAGCTATAAGTAATGCAATTACTTATTACTGGGTAGGTCGTAATGAAGCCGTACAAGGTACAGGCGTTGCCGTAGTTGATATTTATGATGTATATGTATTATATAATTTTAACAATTGCAAAAACTTTATTATGTCAAATTGGTTGACATATCTTGATGCTACTGCAGTTTTTAATATGAATAACGAAATCAAAAGTTATATAACGGACAATACTCCTTTGGTTACTAATTATCAATTAAGAAATGAATTTGTTTATGAAATAACACCTAAAGATATTAGTTTAACATTTGTTTATACGGATTCTTATAATTATACAGGTTCTGATATACCACTAGTAATAACTGATTATTCTTCAAATATTTGTGTTGGAGATAGTTTGTCTATTGTTTTAGGCTTGGAGGCTATTTACGAACAGACAGTAGAAAGAGTAGCTGTACTTGATAAAAAGCTAAAGAATGCTGGTACATATTATGCAAAATTTATAGATATAGGTAATTCAAATTATAATTTAAGTAATGTCGATTATGAAGAAGAAATGGAAGTTATTCCAATAGAAATTCAAGTAGAAATGAAAGATGGACTTGTAAAAGAAGATGAAAGTAATAATTATTTGTATAATTATCAAACTTCAATTTATACAGGTTTGCCTATAAGGAATGATTATGAAGATAGTTGGATACAAAATACAGTACCTTCTACATACGCAGAAAATGGATATTATGATAACTTTGTATTTAGGATAGTAAGCACTGGACTAACTTCTGCACCTAATGAAATATTAATAAGACCTAATTATAATAACAATGGCGTTGATGATTTACCTATTAATGTAGGTACTTATGATTTTAAATATTTTATTAATAATAATTATAAGAATTATGAAGTTAAGTTTGTAAGAAAAGTAGAAGGAAGTTATGTAGATGCTGTATATAAATACATAATTACAAAACGTACTATTAATATAGAAAACCTTACTAAATATGCAACAAAAGATTATGATGGCAATATGCCTAGTATTAGTAATAATGCTCAATTAATTATTCAAGTGGATAACTGTGCTACTACTGAAGATATTAATATCGATGATATTAAATTCAATTTTGAGCGTAATATGGATAAAGTACCTACTAGTTTGCAAGGAGTAATTACATCAGATAATCTTACTAATGCAGGTTATTTTGCGATGACAGCAGAGTGTATAACTAGTAACAATTTTAATTGTGTATTAGTTGATGCAAATGAGTTTGAGATAAAGAGAATAAATGTACCTATAAAATTTAATTCTAGTTTGGGCTTATTAAATAAGCAATATGATATGACTAGTCCGATAGGTACGGCTAATATGCTAGCATTTTCAGGTGGTACAGCAGCAAGCTATAAAGTTGATTTAAACAATGTTTATTTTGACTTAGATACTAAAGCCTATTGGGATAATTCTAATTGGACAATTACTATACCGACTAAATACGATATTGGATATTATGCCTATGATTTTAATCCAAAATGTAAAGTAGGTGTGGATAGTTATGTTTATTTTGAAAATAACGAGAGTGAAGAATTTTTAGATGAAATTTCTAACAAGAGATTACTTGATTGGAATCATACTTTTAGTATTCTAATGCCTAGTGTAGATATTCTTAATTTCTATGATGGGATTACACAACTTTATAATGATACCGATGGAATATTTAAGATTGAAAAGAGAAATATATGCTTAGAAGTAACTGATGGTATAGAAGAAATAAGAGATTTTGAAGGGCAATCAGACCAAATTGTGTATGTTTATTACCAAAAATATAATAAACTACCTATCACAAAAACAAATGTACTTAGTTTTATGAATAATTTTGTTGCTATAGATGAAAACGGACATAATGTAGCTACAACTTATGATTTCCAAGAAAATGATATGACTTGTGATGATGCAATTACTCAAATAGAGAACACAGGTGAAAGATTCATATTGGATTTAGATGCTATAATAAGTAATAATTTAAATTATAATGTTACTATTACCAATATTATTTATGAAATCGAAAAATTGACAGTTCAATTAAAAGCTACATTTGGTTATAGCACTATAGACAACAATAGTATGATTTATAGTAGTGATTTGAATAATATTATACATACTCTTGATTTTGTAAATAAACAGAACTTTATCGATGATTTGAGTTTGGGAGAAACAACTGCATCACTTGATATAAATAATTATATAGCAAATAGTTATGACAATATTCATTTTAATACAACAGGTATTGGTTATGTTTTAAGAAACTCTAATAATGATATAGTCTATAACAGTTTAGATGCTTCTCATATTAAGCTAGGTGTTGGTACATATACATCAGATATTATATATATGTCGGATAATTCTAAAAACTTCTATTTAGAATTTATTCCAATGACTTTTATGGTAATGGCCAAAGAAATTGTTATAAATAATATATACAGAACTTATTTTAATAAGCAATTAAGTTTTAATTATACTTCATCAAGTCCAGTTATTGATCAAGCAGAGAAAAATATTGTTAATGATTTACTTAGTAAAATGTTGACTGTTTTTATTGATATGACAGAAATTGATTATGACGTAATTAGGCCTAATGAATTAGAACTTTATTATGCAACTTGTAGTAAAACAGCAATAAATGATGTTATTAATATGTCTTTATACAAAAATTATATAGTGAATTTTAAAGAGAATGATATATATAATAATGATAATAATTTCCGTGATAATCTCACGAAAACTAGTACTACTATTAATAATTATTATGTACCTATAATTATTAAAAAACAAGATTTACAAGTTTTTGTTGTCAATAATAACAAAGAACCTATTCATCTCGAATTTGGTAAAAAATTGGAAGTTAATGATGGCGATTTTATGGTGCTTACTAATGGTTTTAGCAGTCTTAATACAAGTGCAACTGAATTAACTCATCATTATGATTATTTAATTGAGCAAAACAAACAATTGTCAATAAAAACTGAAATAGAAAATAAAATATTAGATCTTGCTGCATTAACTGACGAAATAAAAAAGCAAAATTATAATAATGGTAATATAGACACAATAGATTTAAATAGTTATTATAATACTATTATAGATGGAAGTTCTGTTGATTTAAATACTTATTTTGAAAATTATAATATTGATTTAGAAACAGCAAAATTTATTATTGAAAAAATACAGATTATTCTAAAATTGGTAAATAATAATGGAACAACTTATGATGAAAACGGTTGCTTTACTGCTATATTTGATGAGTTGGGAGAATTGGAATATTCAGATGAAAAGTTAAATCCAGATAGAAAGAGTTATGATATATCAGTTTATAATAAGAGTGAAATAGTAGGTTATGAAGATGGTGAGAATTATGATTTATTAGATTTATTCCAAAAAATGGAAATTTTTAATTCTGCAAATATAAAAATTGATAGCATGGACAGGTTAAAAAATGCCTTAGAATATGATGTATACAAATTTGGATTCGAAAATGTAAGTGCAGGTATTTGTAGATTAGTACTTACAAATGATTGGTATATGTCTAACAATTATGTTTTAAATTGCGATTACTCTAGTATAATAGTTTATCCTAAAGTAAAAGATTTGGGTGATAGTGGCGAAAGCGGTTATTATATGCCAAATACTGCTGCAGCAATGATTGGGCAAGATGGCGATAAGGATAATTTTAAAGATAATTTGAGTATGTTTGTAAAATTAAATTATACTGGTATGCCTAAATATGATAATGAATGGGTAGATATTAGAATTACTGATTTAACCGATGAAAACTTATTATTATATAAAGAATATAGAAGATCTTGGGAAATTTTATTAAAAGATGAAGACGACCTTACTCAATTTAGCATAGGAAAAGAAGTCGAATTAAAATTAAAATTCACTGAAACTTTTTATCTAAATAGTCCTAATCCAATAAATAATATTATAGAAACCGAATTCTTTAAGGTAAGACTATATGGAAAAGAAGATATTTCATTAATAGCGGGTGATAGTTATTTTATTAATGGTGAAAATGTTTATAATTATGGCGATACTTTGGATATTGACGGAACATATACATTAGGTGCTTATTCGCAAGATGATGATGGCGAATACTTAATGAAAAATTGGCAAGGTAAAAGTTATTTTAATAAAATATTGGTAGAAAATAGATATGAAAAAGAATATATAAGCGATTCTAATGGTCTTTATTTATACCAATCATTAAGTTTTTATCAACAAATTACTGATGTTGCTGAACGTCAAAAATATATTAAAAACGGTTTAACATATGATAAAAATGCTGGTGGAAGTTATGTTAAATTAATAATTAATGGTAAAGATGTTTATGTAGATGTTAATAATTTAAGATATAAATATGATTATTGCGTTGATCCTAATGGCGATTATTTATTGGTTAATTATCCTACAGGTAATTTTTATACACCGATAACTACCGTATATAGAGCAGAAATACAAGTTGTGGAGAATAGCGAAGGTAGCTATGTTTTGATGGATAGTCTTAATGGAGATGATTATTATCAACAAATTGTAGATTCGAGAAGGTATGTTGATGAATTAGGTACAATGCATGATAATAATGGAAATTATTTATTAGTTAATAAATTTTCTGGTACTGATGTATATATTGATTTAACAACAGCAACACGTTATCAAATCATAACTGATCCTAAATCTGGTGGTAATACTTTATGTGTTAATATGGGAGATGATGGAATTTATTATACACCAATAAAAGATGAAAATAGATATAAACTAGATTATTTTGAAAGTGAAACAGGCAATTATTTTAAAGTAAATATTGATGATTATTTTTATAATGACCCTTTACTTAGATGTAATGTCGAATATTACGCAACGGAATTAGGTGACTATATTTCAATTGAAGGTGTTTACTTCCAAATTAAGACTTCTTATAAATATATTAAAAATGCTGATCTAACATATTCTCAAGATGATAATGGTAAATATTTAAAAGTTTGGTATCAAGATAATTATGAATATATTTTACTTAGTGGAAGAACTAAATATAATAGAAATGTAATAAATGATGTAAATGGTAATTATATAAATTTGCAATTTAATATTGAAGATACTACTAATAAGGTTGTTATGGTACTAATAGGAGATTTATATACAAATTATAATCAAAAAGCTTCAGGAACGTATTTAAAATTTAGTATTTTTGGGAATACTTATTATGAACTTATTAAATCTGATGATGTTGAAACAGAAATTAATGAAAGCAATCGTTATAATACTAATAATTTTGCGAATACTTTTGATATGTTGGATACTAGGTTTTATTTTGAACCATCATCTAGTAGTACAACCTATTATGCTGATATGTTGTTGTATGAAGATGCTACTTATAATTTGAAGTTTAGAATAGATAATCAAGGTTATCGTTTATTAGTTAATGATATAGTTCAAACACAGCCTGATGCGGCGGTTACTAGTATTCAAGAAGTGGATTTATTTGATGGTTATAGCCATGCTATGAAATTGTATATAGATAAATTAGGGTCAAATCCAAGTATGCTTGATAACAATGAATCATATTATTATTTAATAGTAATTATTGATGATTGTTATGTAATGAATTTCAGATTTATGCATACTGATACTAATGACCAAATAATGTTTGATTTTGATGAAAGTAATAATTCTAATGTAAAATTGA
>JBAXZI010000065.1:0-9107 GCA_041670385.1 Clostridia bacterium
GCACCCATACTAGCAGCCATACCTATACATATTGTATTCACATCACACTTAATATAGTTCATTGTATCATATATAGCTAGTCCATCACTTACAGAACCACCTGGACTATTGATATATAAAAAGATATCTTTTTCTGGGTCTTTAGTTTCTAAATACAACATTTGTGCCACAATAATATTGGCAGATGTTGTTTCAACTTCACCCGTCAAAAATATTATTCTATCTTCTAATAATCTAGAATATAAATCATAAGACCTTTCACTTGTACCATCTTTTTCTATAACATAGGGTATTGTCATAATTATCACTAACTCCTTATTTATTTTTTTATTAAACTAACTTATTGCTTTCCTTTAAGAAAGTGAATAGTTTGTCAACAATCATTTGATTAGCTAAATAACTCATTTCTTGAGAAGTTTTACGGTCTTCTGGCAAATCAGCCATTTTAGCGCTAACTTCTTCAGGAGTAATTGTTATTTTTTCTAATTTCATAATTTCTTCCATAATGAAACGATATTTAAGATTTTTTATTGTATCTTCTCTTTTTTCTTCTTTAATCTTTTCAATAGTAGTTCCACTATACTTTAGATAATCTTCAAATTTTAATCCGTATTGTTGCATATTTTGTTCTAACTCTTTAATACGAGATTGAAGTTCTTCTTCTATCATACTTTCAGGTACTTCGATTTCACTTGTTGCTGCAATAGCTTCCATAAAACTATTTTCAAGTTTGTATTGAGCTTCTTGCTCACGAGTAGCTGTAAGTTTTGTCTTTATATCAGCTTTCCATTCAGCAACTGTATTAAGTTCTTCAGAAATATCTTTTACAAATTCATCATCTATTTCAGGTAATTCTTTTGTTTTGATACCTTTTATAGTTACTGCAAATACTGCATCTTTACCAGCAAGTTCTGGAGCATATTCTGTAGGGAATGTAACATTAATTTCTTTACTTTCATTAATTTTCAATCCTTCCAATTGCTTTTCAAAACCAGGAATAAAACTATTGCTACCAATTTCTAAAGTTTGGTCTTCAGCTGTACCACCTTCGAACTTTTCGCCATTAACACTACCACTATAGTCAAGTGTAATAACATCACCGTTAGCAATAACAACGCCTTCGCCTTCTTTTTCTACAAGTCTACTTCTTTTTTGACGTTCTTGTTCCATTTCTTTTTCGATTTCAGCATCATCGACAACGACTTTAGGTTGCTCGATTTCTAAATCTTTATATTGTCCTAAAACAATTTCAGGTTTTACTTCAACTACTAAAGTTGCGGTAACTCCATCTTTATTTACTTCTTTAACATCAACATCAGGTTGACTTACTACTTCAAGTTTTTCTTTTTCTAAGACTTCAGCATAGCTTTCTGACAAAGCAATATCCAAAGCATCTTCATAAAACATTTCTTCACCATAACGACTAATTAATATGTTCATTGGTACTTTTCCTTTACGGAATCCTTCCAAAGAATATTGATGTTTTGTTTTTTGATATGCCTTTTTAATGGCTTCTTTCCATTCTTCTGCAGAAATAGTTAATGCTATTTCTCTTTTTGTCTTGCTTACTTCACTTACTGAATATTCCATTTTGTTTGTAATCCTCCAATTATTCATTTGCTAATTAATTTATCAATTGTGTTATAATACCATATATATTGTTTTTATGCAAATTGTTATATGCTATTTTTTGTCTAATAATGTTAATATTACTCATTTTGATTGGCTTCTGAGCCATCATTATCTCTCTTCTGTTCTTTTCTCTTTTTAACGAATTCTATGCCCTTTTGGTCATCACTTTCTATAAATCGCATATACTCTCCTCGCCAACTATATCTAATATCTTTTAGCTCACCATTACGATGTTTTGCTATTGTAAGAATGATTGGTGAATTAGCTATATCGTTATCATCTTCTCTACTTAAGAACATTACCATATCCGCATCTTGTTCTATAGCCCCAGATTCTCTTAAATCGCTAAGTTTTGGTCTTGGGTCATCACGATTAGCAATTCCTCTAGACATTTGTGATAATAAAACTACAGGACAATCTAATTCTCTTGCCATTATTTTCATCATTCTTGACATTTGAGCAACCTGTGCTTGTCTGCTTTCTTGTGCATTCATCGATTTATCACTAAACATTAGTTGTAAATAATCAATAATAATCAAGTCTACACATTTACTACTTGCCTGACTAGGAAGTCTTCTACATTGTGAAAAAACTTCACTCGGTGATATTTGTGAGCTGTCATTTATGTATATTTTTGTACTGCCAAACTCCTTATTAATTTTCCAAATATTTTTTTGTGCAGTTCCTACAACTGCTCCCTTATTAACATCATTCATACTTACATTAGTAAGGTTACAAACCAATCTTTGAACCAATTGTACAGCAGGCATTTCCAAAGAAAATACAGCTATTGTTTTATCTTCTTTATCGCTTCTTCTTATATAATTTACTAGTACATTAAGTGCAAAAGCAGTTTTTCCAACCGATGGTCTAGCTGCCAATATATCAAGGTCGCCTTTTTGTAAACCATTAGTAACAGCATCATATATAGGAAATCCTGTTGAAAAACCTCTAATTTTTCCTTTGTTTTTTGCCAACTCATTAATTTTGTCCATAAGTTCCAAACTTGCGTTAGTAATGTGAGTAAGTCCTCTTTTATCTAATTTTGCTCCTACATTATAAATAAGTTCTTCAGCCTTATGTACACTTTCTTTTTCGTCCGTAGAGTGATAACAATCTTCAATAATTGTATTACAAGCGGTAATAAGGTCACGCAAAGTATTATCTCTATAAATTATATCAAAATATTGGCGATAGTTGGCACTAGATGGTAATAATTCACTAAGTTCTAACAAATAACCAAGTGTACCTTCATCAGCTGTTGAATTTTTTTCCATAAGGTCATTAACAGTAACAATATCTACCGCACTTGCGTTAGAATTTAATTTTACTATTGCTTGGAATATTGCTCTATGTTTTCTATTATAAAATGCAACTGCATTCATTGTTGGAACAACGTTTTCTACTACATTACCATCAATTAACATACAACAAAGTAAAAATCTTTCTGCCTCAAAATTATTTGGGAAAGCTCTTGCTTTCGACAAATCAATTTTTTTTGTTTCCGCCATATTATTTCTCCTTTCGTTTTTTCCTTACTATATATACCAAAGTTACCATACCCGCAATTACTAATGCAATACCAAGTGCAGTAAGATACCACCCAACAATATTAGGTGATTTTTGAGATAAATGTATTTCTCTATCTGAATTGTCCATATTCATATCGAATTTATGAACATAAATATGCTTTCCTACCAAATAAGTTTTGCTATCAGCATCGGTACTAATTATTTTATAAGGTGTGCCATATTCATAACTAAGCAAAATATTTTCACGGTCTATTCCTAAATTATAGAAATTTTGTAAAAAGTTTTGTAACAATCCTTCACTTTCCTCTATTCCATCAAAAACAGTTTTCGTTGAAGAATCTGACTGCACATATAAAAAACTTTTTTTAGTGTTTGATGTATCTTGATAAGTTCCATACCCGTCTTCATCAATTGCTATATAATAATCGGTAATCGAATCAAAACTCATACTACCTACAAATGAATTATTTTCTGTATCTAAAGTTATTATATAACCCAAATTTTTTACAATTAACGAGATTTCGGTAAGGACATCTTGAATTTGGTTTTGTCCACTAGCCCCAAAATTTGTAGCAACATAATTTCTGTCGAATACAACTTCAAATGCCATTTCAATGCCTGAAGTTTGTAATATATATCTTTTATATGTTAGTTCCACATTATAGTCGCCCAAATCTATACCCGTTATTTCATCGGCTGTAATATCGTTTGTATCGGCAAATGCACAAACTGGGGATATTGCTACTGTTGTAATAATTGCTACTAATATAATAAGCACTGGCATAAACTTTTTCAATCTCATAATACCTCTTTACTTAATTTTTCTAGTTCGTTATACACTTCTACAAATTCTTCCATAGCTACATTAAATGGTTTTTTCTTAGTAAGGTCTATTCCCATAATTTTTATTATATCCAAACTATCCATACTACCACCAGCTTTCAAAAACTGTTTGTAACGAGTAACAACAGAATTATCTTCCAAAATCATATTTGCTATATTGATAGCACAAGTTATACCTGTCGCATATTTATAGACATAAAAATCTGAATAAAAATGAGGTATCCTTGCCCATTCGTAACTAACTTCTTTATCAATTATAATGTCATCACCATAATAAGTATGATTTAGTTTATCATAATATTCTGTCATATTTTCGCCACTTAATGGCATATTGTCTTCAATCATTTGATGAGCAAACTTTTCAAATTCAGCAAACATTGTTTGTCTAAATAATGTAGTCCTTATCATATCAATATAATAGCTTAACAAATACATTCTTTCTTTGCCTTTAGCTGTTTTTAACATATATTTTATCAATAATACTTCATTAACCGTACTAGCAATTTCTGCCACAAAAATTGTATAATCCGCCTTTTCATAACATTGCGTGCTATTGCTATAATAGCTATGCATAGCGTGTCCTAATTCGTGTGCTATAGTAAAAATATCGTGCATCGTCCCTTTATGATTTAGTAAAACATAAGGATGCACTCCATAGACACCTGATGAATAAGCACCGCTTCTTTTTGCTTTGGTTTCTTCTACATCTATCCAACCATTCTTTTTGGCAGTTAATAGTAAATTTTTGTATTCTTCTCCTAAGGGTGCAAGGCCGTCAATTACAAGTTTGTAGGCATCTTCATAATCGACAATTTTGTCGATTTCCGCAACTATAGGAACATATATATCATAAATATGTTGCTCGCTAAGTCCCAAAATTTGTTTTCTTAGCGAAATATATTTGTGCATAGCAGGAGTGTATTTTCTTACACTTTCGAGTAAATTATCATAAACCTTATAAGGGATATTATTACTAGATAAAGCCATATCTAAACTATTTTTATATTTTCTTACTTTTGCTATATAACAAGTACGTTTTACATTGCCAATATACGTTGCCGCAACAGTATTAATCATTGATATATAACCTTTATAAAAGGTTTTGAATGCTTCTTTTCTTATAGTTTGGTCTTTATCACGTAAAAGCAAGGCATATCCACCTTGAGTAATTTTTACTTCTTCTCCTCTTACATTGATACTTCCTAAATCAACATCTACATTATCAAACATAGAAAATATAGTACCAAAATCTCCGTCAAAACTACTCATACCAGATAATAAAGACTCTTCTTTTGTGCTAAGAATATGTTTCTTTTCTCTTATAATAAGTTCTAAATATCTTGAAAAATTAGAATAAACTTTACTGCTTACCATTTCATTTAATTCGGATATTTGCAATCTAGACAAACTAGGATTAATAAAAGAAGTAGCGGTAGAAAAAGCAACATAAAGTTGAATTGCCGAATCACTTAACTCTTGATATTTGGCTATTGACTTATCTTCATCACTTTTCATATGACTATAAGCATATAGCATTTCTACTTGATATGAAATTTTTGATTCAAGCTCTAAACACGCAATAGCATTGTCTTTATTTATATTGTTATGAAATTTATCAAATAATGGTAGTTGGTTATTTACATTTTGTATAATAGTAGGAATTTGTGATGGATTAATTATATCAAACAAATTCCATTTTTTATCATTAGTGACTAAATTCCTTGTCAACTCTTGCATAAAGTTCTCCCTTTTTCAGCTGATTATTTACAGTAATATAACATTGAAATCGTTATAATATTATATAATATATATAATAGTATTGTCAAGTTAAATACATCTTAAAAGCATTGCTTGAAATCCAAAAAAAAATAATGCACCCACTCTGATATATCATACCGAATCGGCATAAAGGCAGGTAACTCCTCTAAAGCTTCCTCATAACACATTCTGAAATTTGCTTAGTGCTGCTGCGATCAAACTCTGACACATTTCACAACACAAAATTGTATGAGACCTTATTATCAACATTCCTTACATTTATCGGCTTTCCATATGAAATACCTCGGTGGGCGTTCGACCTCGCTGTAGCGGGTTGCGAGTTACAGGGCACCGCTGACTCCCCATCTAGCATCACTGGTATTATATATTAAAAATTAATTTTTTGCAAGTTAAAATTTATTCAATTTTTTTTATATAGTTTGCAATAAAAAATACGATTATAGTTAAAAAACTTATTTTGATTTATTTTGATAAAAATTTTGCCATTTTTTTATCCTTTTTTTCGAAGATTTCATCAAATAAAACAATCCAATACTTCCAAATACTATTATTAAAGGTAAGATAGCAATAGAAAACCACATTACTCCATTAGAATTTATACCGAATATTAAAAATAAAAATATTCCTATTAGTCCCATAAGTAAAACAATAAAAATTATTATACGAGAATAAATAATTGGATATGATATTGAATAATTAACACTTTGCATATCCCCTTCTAAATAATGTAAGTTTTTATAATTTTTTACTTTTATAATAGAATTATCCGCAACTTTTATATTCGCTTTCATAACAACATCAAGATTCGACCATACTTCATTATCACTATCATCAAGACTATAAATTGCAAAAATCATTACTAGAAAATTAATAATTACCGATAATATAGCATTAAAAAACTTATTTTTCATATAATACTGTTTTATGATTAATTCATTTTTTCCATTTTCTAAAACAATTGATTTTGTTTTCTTATTAAAAAAATAATTAATATTATTATTAAGAACACAGTACTTAACGTTCTTTACTTCATTTAATATAGTTATCATAATTCCCTCACTTTTTTTATTTTAGCATATTTTTTTTATCAAAACAATGCTTATTTATCAAATAAAGCAATTTGCGAATTTTGTTTTTTATTGTAGTTTTCATATTATGCAAATACAAAAAATAAGACAACTAAACCCTTAAAAATTTAAATAGTTTATGTTGTCTTACTTTTAGATAATTTATAAAGCAGTTTTTATAATTTTATTTCAAATTAGAATACACAAAACTCCACCTTTTCCTTCATTTACAATTCGTGAAATTGTCTTTTTTAATTTTGCTTGTGCATCTACAGGCATATTATTTAATTTAGTTGACAAGTCTTCCTTAACTAAAGAATGTAAACTACGACCAAACATATTTGTATCCCAAATACCTTGTCTATTATTTGCAAATTCGCCTAATAAATGTTCTACCATATCTTCGCTTTGCTGTTCTGTTCCTATAGTTGGACTTATTTCAGTTTGGACATCAACCTTTACAATATGATAACTTGGTGCACTTGCTTTTAGTTTTACGCCATATTGAGAACCTTTTTTCACTATTTCGGGTTCCTCTAGACACATATCATTTACATTTGGAGCAACTACGCCATAACCTTGTTCACCTACGCTTTGCATAGCTTTTCTTATTTCTTCATAATCGTTAAATGACCTACTTATTTTGCTAACAAAACTTAGTAATTTATAATCATCATCGATATCATTTCCACACTGTTCGGACAAAATTTTGAAATACAAACCTTCTGCTGCTTGTGGTTTTATAACTATTTCGCCCTTACCTGCTTCAAGTAAAACATCACTGTCGTCAAGATATTCACATTCTGCAAACATTTCAGTAAGTTCTTTGTGTTGACACATTTTTTCGATGCCAAAACAAATTTCGTGTATAAGTTTTAGAATTGATGCTATCATCGGATTATCAAAATCAAAAGTACGCATCCACTTCGGCAATTCAACTTTTATACTAGTAAGTGGGAATTGATAAAGCACACTATAAACTATTTCGTTTAATTTTTCTTTATTCATATTAAGTACATCACAAACTATAATAGGCACTTCATATTTCGCTTCCATTTTTTTAGCAAGTGCTAAAGTTTTTTTATCCTCTGGTTGTGTTGTATTTAGCACTACAACAAACGGTTTGTTTATTGCTTTTAGTTCGCTTATTACTCTAGCTTCGCTATCAACATATTTTGACCTGTCAATATCTGTAATTGTACCATCACAACTTACAACTATTCCTACAGTAGAATGGTCATTAATAACTTTACTAGTACCTAATTCAGCTGCTTTTTGGAAAGGCATTTTGTTTTCACTCCAAGGAGTTTTTACCATTCTTTCCTTCCCGTCTTCGGTATATCCTAAAGCATCATCAATTAAATATCCTACACAATCTATTAGACGGACATTTGCCTTAGTTCCATCAAAATCCACACTTGCCGCCTCATTCGGGACAAATTTTGGTTCTGTCGTCATAATTGTTTTGCCATCAGCAGATTGTGGCAACTCATCAATTGTACGCTTTAATTTGTTTTTGTCACTGATTTTATCTAAAATGGCAAGTTCCATAAATCTTTTTATAAAGGTTGATTTTCCTGTACGTACCGGACCTACAACCCCCATATAAATATCTCCACCTGTACGTGTGGCGATATCTTCATATATATCATATCCTAGCATTTTCGCCTCCTTGCTTATTTTTTGCTTAGTATTACTTTATGTACAAAAATTTTGAATATGACATTCGGTTTTAGAATAAATCACTTAATTATAAAAAAAAGATACACCATTTTAATTGATATATCTTTTTTATTAATTTTTTTATTATATTTTTATTAAATTTTATTTATTTAGCGAATTTCTCACAATAAGCCAATTTTGCACAACAACAAAAGACTCTCATAGCTTTTTCTAATTCATCTATTGGAGGCAAACTTGGTGCAATTCTTAAATTAGAATCATTAGGGTCATTTTTTAGTGGATAAGTTGCACCCGCATTAGTAAAAATAACGCCAATTTGTTTTGCTAGTTCAACCGTACGCTTTGCTGTACCATTTTCCAATTCACAACTAACAAAATAACCGCCTTTAGGTTCTATCCAGTCAGCAAAACCAGTTAATTCTTCTGATAATATCTGCAAAACTTTTTCAAACTTTGGACGCATAATTTCGGCGTGTTTTGCCATATGTTTAATAATATTATCTACATCTCCATCAAAAAATCTTACGTGAGCTAATTGATTAAGTTTATCACTGCCGATAGTTTGCAAAGA
>JBAXZI010000066.1:0-9061 GCA_041670385.1 Clostridia bacterium
AGTCTTGCTAATGACTTAAATATTTGTTCTAAGCAAGGTTTAGCTGAAAGGTTTGATTCTACTATTGGGGCGGGTACAATTTTGATGCCATATGGTGGTAAATATCAAATTACACCTATACAAGCAATGGCAAATAAAATTTCTACCGAAAAAGGCGATAGTGATACTTGTTCAGTATTAAGTTGGGGTTATAATCCGTTTATTAGCGAATTAAGTCCTTATCACGGTGCTTATTTGGCAGTAATTGAATCAGTAAGCAAACTTATTGCTACGGGTGCTAGTTTTGACCAAGTATACCTAACTTTCCAAGAGTACTTTGCAAAACCTAATAAAATGCCCGAAAGATTTGGACAACCATTTGAAGCTCTTTTAGGTGCGTTCAAAGCTCAAAAAGATTTGGGAATAGCAGCAATTGGTGGTAAAGATTCTATGAGTGGAACTTTTGAAGATATAGATGTTCCGCCTACTTTAGTATCCTTTGCAATTACACCAGAAAAAATTGTTAATATAAAAGGTAACGAATTTAAGCAAGTAGGTAACAATGTATATTTGCTAAAAGCAAAATATGATAGTAATAATTTGCCTCAAGCAAAATCCTATAAAGAGTTACTTAATAGAGTGACTAGTCTTTTAAGAAGTGGTAAAGTTGTTTCTTGTTATACACCGACAATCGGTGGTGTAGCGGAAGCTATTATGAAAATGAGTTTTGGCAACAAACTAGGATTTCATTATGACAGTAAAATAGATTTAGAAACAATTTTTGGATACAACTATGGTGCATTTATTATAGAAACATCAGAAGAAATTGATGATGCTTTATATTTAGGAAAGGTGGCAAAAGGTGAGATTACTTATAAAGATAATACACTAGTATTGGAGACTTTACTTAAGGATTATCAAGAGAAATTAGAACCAATTTTCCCAACTAAAGCAGCTCACGATAGAAAAGAAATTGAGAATATAAGTTACCAAACTAGCAAGTTTGGGAACTCAAAGTTCAAAATTCCACAACCTAAAGTTTTGATACCAGTATTCCCAGGTACGAATTGTGAATACGATAGTGCAAAGGCAATTGAGAAAGCCGGTGGCAAAGCGGATATATTTGTAATCAACAATTTATCTACTAGCGGTATCCAACAATCAGTAGATGAATTTGCTAAGAGAATAAAAAATAGTCAAATGATTTTTATACCGGGTGGATTCTCAGGTGGTGATGAACCAGATGGTTCGGGCAAGTTTATAACTGCATTTTTACGCAACCAAAAAATTATGGATAGTATAAATGAACTTATAAAAAATAAAGACGGATTAATGTGCGGAATTTGTAATGGTTTTCAAGCTTTGATAAAACTTGGATTAGTGCCATACGGAGAAATTACACAAATAAATGAAGATAGTCCTACATTGACATTTAATACTATTGCCCGTCATCAGTCAAGAATTGTAAGAATAAGAGTAGCATCAAACAAGTCGCCTTGGCTTTGTAATTGTAATGTAGGTGATATTGTTAATGTGCCTATTTCACACGGCGAAGGTCGTTTTGTGGCAAATGATAAGTGGCTAAGTAAATTAATTAGCAATGGACAAGTAGCAACACAATATGTAGATTTTAATGGAAAAGCAACTTATGATATAGAATTTAATCCTAATAATTCAGTTATGGCAATAGAGGGTATTACTTCACCCGATGGTAGAATTTTAGGAAAAATGGGACATTCGGAAAGAATTGGCAATGGACTTTATAAAAATATTGAGGGTAACTTCGATATGAAATTATTTGAGTCCGCAGTTAAGTATTTTAGATAGAGGGAATAATAAGAAAAGGAGATATATAATATGGCAAAATATTTTGATGAACCATCAAGAACATTTAGTGAATATTTATTCGTTCCGGGATATACAAGTGAAGATTGTATACCTAGTAATGTTAGCTTGAATACGCCACTAGTTAAGTTTAAAAAAGGTGAAAAGTCAGCAATTGAATTAAATATACCACTTTCATCTGCTATTATGCAATCAGTAAGTAATGATAATTTAGCTATTGCGCTTGCGAAAGAGGGCGGAATTTCATTTATTTATGGTGCACAAACAATAGAAAATGAAGTTGAGATGATAAAAAAAGTAAAAAGTTATAAGGCTGGATTTGTAGTTAGTGATAGCAATTTAACACCTAATCAAACATTGAAAGATGTAATTACGGTAGTAAAAGAAAATGGACACAATACAGTTGCTATAACTGATGACGGTACTTCTCACGGGAAACTGTTAGGAATAGTCGCTAGCAGAGATTATAGAATAAGTAGAATGGAATTAGATACTCCAATAAAAGAATTTATGACACCATTCGAAAAACTAGTAACGGGACCAGAAGATACTACTTTACCAGAAGCTAATGATATTATTTGGGATCATAAACTTAATAACATACCAATTATTGACAAGGATAATCATTTATTATATTTTGTTTTTAGGAAAGATTATTCCGAACATAAAGCACATCCTTTAGAAGTACTAGATAGCCAAAAAAGATATTTAGTAGGTGCTGGTATTAATACGCTTGATTATGAAAAAAGAGTTCCTGCACTTATTGAAGCGGGTGCTGATGTACTTTGTATAGATTCATCGGAAGGTTATACTGTATGGCAAAAGAAAACCATTGCTTACATTCGTGCTAAATATGGCGATAGTGTAAAGGTAGGTGCCGGAAATGTAGTTGATAGAGATGGTTTTTTGTTCTTAGCTGAAGCGGGTGCTGATTTTATTAAGGTAGGTATTGGCGGTGGTTCTATATGTATTACTAGAGAACAAAAAGGTATAGGCAGAGGTCAAGCCACTGCTTTACAAGAAGTAGCTATTGCAAGAAATGAATACTTTGAAAAAACGGGAATCTATATTCCTGTATGTTCTGATGGTGGTATTGTACACGACTATCATATGACTTTAGCCTTTGCTATGGGTGCGGATTTCTTAATGCTTGGTAGATATTTTGCTAGATTTGACGAAAGCCCAACTGCTATTTTGAATGTAAATGGCAATTATGTAAAGGAATATTGGGGAGAAGGTAGTAATAGAGCTAGAAATTGGCAAAGATACGATTTAGGCGGTAAGTCTCAATTAAGTTTTGAAGAGGGTGTAGATTCTTATGTACCTTATGCTGGTAGTTTGAAAGATAATGTAAATAAGAGTTTGTATAAAGTTAGGTCAACAATGTGTAATTGTGGTGCAATAACTTTGCCACAGCTTAGAGAGAATGCAAAATTAACTTTGGTGTCAGCAACTAGTATAGTTGAGGGTGGTTCTCACGATGTTATTTTGAAGAATACGAACAACCAAAGAATATAAAGAGAGTTTAGGAGACACGATAATGAATTTGATAGATGGAAAAATGGTAGCTACAGTAACAAAAGAAAAAATGAGTAAGGAAGTAACTATTCTAAAAGAAAAAACAGGGAAAAATATAGGACTTGCTGTTGTTTTGGTAGGTAATAATCAAGCTAGTGAAGTATATGTGCGTAATAAAATTAATTCTTGTAAAGAAGTTGGCTTAAAATCTTACCTAGTAAGAAAAGGAAACGAAGCAACTACAGAAGAAATTTTATCAGTTGTTGAAGAACTAAATGCAGATGAAAATATTCACGGAGTTATGGTACAACTTCCTATGCCAAAACAAATTGATGAGTCAAAAATTTTGCGTGCCATTGACCCAAATAAAGATGTAGATGGTTGCCACTATGTTCAAAAAGGTAAACTTTGGATAGGCGAACCAGAACTTATTGCGTGTACACCTCTTGGAATTATTAGATTATTAGAATATTATAATATTCCTCTAGAAGGAAAAAATGCAGTCGTTGTTGGTCGTTCTAATTTGGTGGGGAAACCTCTTGCACAATTATTGCTTGATAAAAATGCGACAGTAACAATTTGTCATAGTCGTACAAAAAATCTAGGAGATATAACAAAAAATGCGGATATAGTTTGTGTGGCTATAGGTATTGCAAAATTCCTAAAAGCCGATATGGTAAAAGAAGGTGCAATTGTTATTGATGTAGGTATGGATAGAGATGAAAATGGTAAACTATGTGGAGATGTGGATTTTGAAAATGTAGCACCAAAATGTTCTTACATAACACCAGTGCCTAAGGGTGTAGGCCCTATGACAGTAACTATGCTAATAAGCAATACAATTACTGCTTTCAAAATTAAAAACAATATATAAACAGTTAGAAATAATTATAATATATTAAAAACAATTCATAAAATAGTTAGAAAAAATTATAAAAATAAGGGGAACAAAATAAAATTTTGTTCCCCTTTTATATTAAGTTTAGGTTATATTATTTTATAATAATTTAACTCCAGCTTCTTTGCATACATTTAATGTGTTTTCGTCCCAAATACTAGCTTGAACTTCTCCAATATGAGCTTTTCCAAGCATAAACATACAAAGTCTAGATTGTCCTATTCCACCACCCATAGTAAGTGGTAATTCATCATTAGCTAAAGCTTTATGGAAAGGTAAGTTTAGTCTGTCAAGGCAATTTGCTTTTTCTAATTGAGAAAGTAAACTTTCTTTATTTACCCTAATTCCCATAGAACTAAGTTCAAATGCACTACCTAACAACTCGTTATAAACGATTATGTCACCATTTAGAGACCAATCATCATAATCAGGAGCTCTGCCATCGTGCTTTATGCCGCTTTTTAGTAAATCACCTATTTGCATTACAAAAATGGATTTATGTTCTTTTGCAAAAATATCTTCTCTTTCTTTAGGTGTATTATTTGGGTACATATCTTCTAATTCTTGAGTTGTTACAAAAGTTATTTCTTTGCAAACTTCAGTTTTAGTATTGTATTCTTTTTTAATAATTTCGTTTGTATCATAAATTGCAAGCATAATAGCTTTTACGGTTTGTTTTAGATATTGCAAATTACGGATATCATCGGTAATAACTTTTTCCCAGTCCCATTGGTCAACATAAATAGAATGAATATTATCCATTTCTTCATCACGCCTAATTGCATTCATATCGGTATACAAGCCATTAAGTGGTTTGAAATCGTATTTGTTTAGGGCATATCTTTTCCATTTTGCAAGGGAATGAATTACTTCAGCATTATTGCCTGTTTGTTTTATATCGAATGATACAGGTCTTTCTGTTCCGTTAAGATTATCATTTAATCCGGAATTACTGTCAAGAAATAGTGGGCTAGATACTCTTTTTAAATTAAGATTATTAGAGAGTTCTGTTTGGAAAGTGTTTTTAATAAGACTAATTGCTCTTTGTGTTTCGTATAGTCCTAAATCTGCTTTGTAACCTTTAGGGATAAATGATTGTAACATAAAAAACCTCCATTTTTTATTTAATAACGGTCATTGTATAATATTTTTGACCTAATAGCAAACAAAATATAACATTTTTACAAAATATGACAATTTTATTTGTTATTTCATTTTCTTTTTTATCGTATAGATATTTACATCTATCATTTTTTTGAGGAATACAGTAGCTTCTTCATATGTCAATGCTTGATTGTTATCAAGCCACCATTTGCCGGTAAAAACTAAAGCACCAGCGTAAAAGCTAGCAAGTGGTTCTATCGGTAATAAAAATTCAAACTCTGACTGTAAGTTCTTAAAATTAATATACAAAACATTGTTGATAATTTTTTCTATCTCATAAATACCGATACTACTATCATTTCGTAACATTTTTTCTAGTAAAACTGCATTTTTAGATATGAAAAGAAGAATTTCATAAATCATATCATCAATTAGTTCTTTCCCTTTTAGGTTCTTTTCTCTAAGTTCTTTCAAAAGTCCAGAAATTTTACTGTTGAAAAAATAACGAAGTAAATCATATTTGTCTTCAAAATGATTATAAAAAGTAGCACGTGGAGTGCCTGCTTTTGTGCAAATATCTACTACGGAAATATTGTCAAGGTCATTCTTTTCCATAAGTTCGGTAAGTGCTGTATATAGTTTTTTATAGTTTTTTTGGGTTGTTGAATTAACTCTTGTAGTCTTTTTCATAAGTTATGCCTCTTATTATATTATTAATAAATATAAATTCATTTTATCATAAGTAATGGACAAGTGTCAAGTTTATAATTTTATAATAAAAACACTACTAAGCATCCTAAAATAGCAGGAGATAAATTTGCTGTTTTTATTTCTTTTATACCAAGTAAATTAATTCCTATGGTAAACACCAAACAGCCGCCTATACCTGATAATTCTGCCAAAAAATCTGCGGTTGCATAGGGTGCAATCAAACTTGCAAGTAAAGTAATTGTTGCTTCTATTATAAATACGGGTATGATGCTTAAAATAACACCCCAACCAAGAGTAGAAGCTAAAGTTAGGGCTATTACACCATCTAAAATTGCTTTAGTATAAAGAGTTTTTGGGTCGCCAAGTCCGGATTGTATACTGCCATAAACTACCATTGCTCCAATGCAAAAAATAAGTGAAGAATCTACGAATGCTTTCCCGAAAGTAGCACTTTCTGATTTTACTAATTTATGTTCTATGGCTTTGCCGAATTTCTCAATACCATTTTGGATATTAAGCATACTTCCGATAAGTCCGCCTATTACCATACTAAGTATTAGCAAGACAACATTCGTTGTTTTTAGTGCGTCCATTATGCCGACAATAACAACACAAACACCTATCGCTTGAATAAGAGTATTTTTAATGTTTTCCTTAAGAACTTTTTTTAGTAATAATCCTAAAATAGTTCCTAAAGTTATTGCACCTACATTGACATAAACACCAATCATTATTTTGCCTTCTTCTACAGTTAATAGAAGTAATTATCTACTATAATATAATAAATGTCAACTATAATATTAATTTGCAGAAAACTTTTATAAAAAATAGCAATAATATTAAGTATGATTATAAAAATACTGTATTTTGTAAATAAATGAAATATTAATAAAATAGTAAATTTGTAAACTTGAATAATTAAATTTTGTATGATATAATTAAAAAATAGTGTTTTGTAAATAATAGAATAAAATAGTGTAGTTGCAATTTTTTAAAAAATTACATATACATTTAAGGTATACCTAGTATAAATAAAATAAGAATAAAAATTGAGGTGAGTTTATGAGAAGAAAAATAGTTGCTATTGTTGGTGATGCAGATATAGAAGAAAATAGCACAAAATACAAAATGGCTTATGAAATGGGGAAAGCATTGGTTGATGCAGGTTACCGTATACAAAGTGGTGGTTTGCAAGGTGTTATGAATGCAGCTTTTTGTGGTGCACACGCATCAAAAAATTATAAAGAAGGCGATACAATAGCTATTGTTCCAGGTTTTAATCCTAATGATGCAAATCAATTTGCCGATATAACTATTGGGACTGGATTAGATATGTTCCGTAATGTAATAGTAGGCAATGCACAAGCTATTATCGCTATTGGTGGTGGGTCTGGTACTTTATCTGAAGTTGCTAATGCTTGGGCATTAAAGAGAATGATACTTGCTTTCAATAATGTAGATGGTTGGTCAAGTAAAGTAGCCGATATTAGAATGGACCAAAGAATCCGTTATGAGGATATTCCTGATGATAGAGTTTATGGAGTATCAAGTGCAGAGGAAGCAATTAAAATAATTAATGAAAGAATAGAAAAATATAACATATATCACACACATATTCCTAAAAATCATTAATAAAGGAAATTTTATAAACATATGAAAAAATACGATTATATACTATGGGATTGGAATGGTACTTTACTTGATGATTTGCAAGTTTGCATAAAATGTATAAATATTACATTGTCATCTAGAAATATGCCAATTATGACAAAAGAAAGGTATTATAAAGAATTTTGTTTTCCTGTAATAAATTATTATAAAAAAATGGGCTTTGATTTCGAGAAAGAAGATTATAAAATCGTAGCAAAAGAGTTTATTGATAATTATAATAAATTTGTTAATGAATGCGGTTTGCATAAGCAGGCAAGTAAAGTTATTGGTAAATTTGCAGCTTGTGGAATACCACAATATATTTTGAGTGCTAGTGATAAAGATGTTTTACTAAAAAGTTTGGACAAAACTGGACTAAAAGCTATTTTTAAAGATATCATTGCAGAAGATAATATATACGCAAAAGGCAAATTGGAATTAGCTAAAAACTATTTTGCTAGTAACAAACCAACTGGAAAGGGGTTACTTATTGGTGATACTTCGCACGATTATGAAGTGGCAAATGCTGTAGGGTTGGACTGTATATTGTTTTCTAAAGGACATTCACAAAGAGAAAGCCTAGAGCTTTTGGGTGTGCCTATAGTAGATGAATTAAGTTCAATATTAGAATTTGTTTTTGACAAAGATACGATAAAGGACTGTAATAAGGAAAAAGAAAGTTCGGAAACTTCAGCTTTTGTAAATAACTATATGGGGTTTTATGATGATATAAAACCACACAAATTGGATTCAAAATCTGATTGGTAAATTAGCAATCAGAAAAAAATATTAGATTTTTTTAAAAGAAACCACTTATCTAATTAAAGATAAGTGGTTTCTTATTTAAGCTATACATACGTATTATTTTAGTAAGGTTATTTAATTTTTGCATTAAAAAAACCCTACATACTTAATTGTATTGTAGAGTCATACTTCAATATTGTGATAGCGCTCCACTCCGAATACCGTGAGTGACAATGTTGTATATATTTTATATAACACCAAGATAATAATTGTCAGGTTAATATATCATCTTTCGGCAATTTTTCCTTTACCACATCAAACTTGAACCTGTGTTGATGTTTGTCTTAAAAATCGCAACCTCTATCAGTAACAATATAATAGCACAGATAAATAATTTTGTCTAGTGTTTTTTCAAAATAAATAAAAAAAATATTTTATTAATAAAATTTAATAAAATTTGTTATAATAATTTGGATACGGATAATTTATTTATAGGGTTACAATTGATATCGGACAAAAGTTAATAAAAAATATAGTAGGATAATCTCAAATGTGATATAGTTAATTTACAACAAAAAACTACACAGGAGAAGACCCTACTATGCCTAATAC
>JBAXZI010000067.1:0-8907 GCA_041670385.1 Clostridia bacterium
ACTTTAAAAAAGAGATATAAGCAAGAGGGTTGTTTTACAGGTGAAAGAGAAGTTGTTTTTGAAGATGGAAAGTTTATCACAGTTCCTTTGAAAAATCCTCAGGTAACTATAGAAGATTTGGAAAAAGAATAATGGCTAAGGAAAAGATTTTCGAGAATAAAATTAAAAAGTTTCTTCATTCAATTGGTATTTATGCAGCTGGGACACCTGCTAATAAAATGGATATTACTCCAAAAGGTTGGTTCTTCAAATTTTGGGCTGGACCTTATAGCCCTTCAGGAATACCGGATATAATATGTTGCGTAAATGGAACATTTGTGGCAATAGAGGTCAAGGCAGAAGATGGTCATCCCAGTGAATTACAGAAACGCAACGTAAACCTTATAAACGAGTGTAATGGTGTTGGTTTAATAATATATCCTAAAGATTTTGATTATCTTAAAAAGGTTTTAACAGCTATCTCAAGGAGGTGAAAGATAATGTACGGAATTTATAACACCTGTGCTAAACAATTTCAATTTGGTATAGCTGAGTCTACTAAGAAGAAAGCCAACGAAAAGTTATTTAAGAAGATAGGTAAGGATTCTTACAAATGGAGGTTTGAAGCTAGATTGTTACCAATTGTTAAGGGTGGAGGTGATTAAGTGAGACAAAGTACTATAGCAGCTTATGAGCATTGCCAATACTCTTATAAGTTAAGGTATTTGGACAAGCTTGAAACAATTAAACTTCAAGATGCTAATGATCCAAGATACTTGGGAACAGCTATTCATTATGGTGCTGAAACTGGAAGTATTCAAAAGATGTTAGAAAACTACTACAGTAATTACTATGTTTTAAATGATAAAAATATTAATGAAGCAATCAAAATTGAGTATCTACTTCCAAAAGTATTAAACTTCATAAATCAATATGAAAAGTTAGAGCATGAAGTTAGTTTTAAAGTAGGCTCCTTCACAGGAACCGCGGATTTATTAGCACATAACGAGGATGGAACAGTGGATTTATACGATTATAAATACTCAAATAATACTAATACTTATTGTGACAGTCCACAGCTTCATTTATATAAATACTTCCTTGAAAAGATAGGTTATAAAGTAAGAAAAATGGCTTTTATATTTATACCAAAAACATTCATAAGACAGAAAAATAATGAGGATTTATACACCTTCAGAAAGCGCCTTAATAAGGCTCTAAGCGTTATGGATATAACAGTAATGTATTTAGACTATGACGAAAACAAAGTCATTGAAGCGCTTAACAAAGGGATTGAAATGTTAGAAACTACTGAGTTTAAAAAGAATACGGGTAAAGATTGTAAGTTTTGCGAATTTGAAAAATTATGTTTAAAGGAGATTAATTATATGGTATTGCCTGAAAATAAACGAGTTACAAGAATAAGACCTGGAGTAATGGATAAATGGATTTATGGACCTAGTTATGGTGGTAAAACAACTTTCATGGATAAGTTTGAGGATGTTTTATTTCTCAATACTGATGGAAATATAGACAATATTACAAGTCCAGTTTTAAGAATTAAAAATGAAATGACAACTGAAGGAAGAATGACCAGTACTAAATTAGCATGGTCATCATTCCTAGAAATCGTTTCAGAATTAGAGAAAAAAGATAACACTTTCAAAAGAATTGTACTTGATTTAACAGAAGATCTATATGAGCATTGCCGATTATTCATATTTGATAGAGAAGGAATACAACATGAGTCAGATAGTGGATATGGTAAAGGGTGGGACCTAGTAAAAACTGAATTTTTAAGTACAATTAAAAGGCTTAAAAATACAGGATATGAAATCACATATATAAGTAAGGAAGTAACCGGAGAAGTTAAGCTAAAAAATGGATCTACAATTACAACTTATAAGCCAAATATACCTGATAAAGTAGCAAATGTCTTAGCTGGTACCGTTGGAGCAACATTCCACCTGGTAGCAGATGAAAAAGAAAGATATTTAAGTTGTGAGATGGATAGTTATGTATTCTCCGGTGGTAGATACAACTTTGATATTAAAAAAATACCACTTGATAAAGATGTGTTTTTGAAAGAATTGGATATTGCAATTAGTAAAGGTATTAAACCAATAAAATCCACTCCTGGTAAAAATCCAGTAAAGGAAGAAACTCCACCTGAAGTAAAAAAAGAAACGGAAGTAAAAAAAGAAGATGAAGTTAAGCCAGAAATTAAGAGTGAAACAGCACCAGATCCTACAGAAGCAGAGAAACCACCAAAGCGAACTAGGAGACATAGAACTCCAAAAGTTACTGAAGAAACAGCAAGCTTTGAACAAAATAGTGATGTAATACCGTTGGATGATGGCGAAACACCATTTTAATAAATAGTCAAAAATTAAAAAAAATTAAATCTTAGGAGGATATTATAAATGAGTAACTTATGGGAAAAATTCGACAAGGCAATAGATACAGAGGGTTTAAAGAAAGATGTTGAGGCAGCAGCAGCAGGTAAAAGTGATTTTCCTGACATTCCAGTGGGTAAATATGAGGTAAAAGTTGTACTTATGGAGTTAACAGAAAGCAAAAAAGGTGCTCCAATGCTTACTATTAGATTTAAAATACTTACCGGTGAATATGAAAACAGTTTGATATTTTATAACCAGGTACTAAGCACAGGCTTTGGTATCCATAACGCGGATGTGATGATGAAGTCTTTAGGTACTGAAATTGAAATTAAGTTTGTTAATTTCAAGCAATACAATGATTTGATTTTAGATGTAGCTGAAGCCATTGAGGATAAATTAGAATATGGCCTAGATTACACTAAAAATGCAAAAGGTTATAACGTCTATAAAATCACAGATATATTTGAAAATTAATTAACTACTGGAGGGATTAAAGTCCCTCCTAATTTTTAAAAAGGTAGGCTGATGTAATGGGAAGAAAGCCGATAGTTGATATAAAAATAATACAGGAATTAAACAAATTATATAGTGAAGGTTACAACATGAAACAAATAGGTGAAAAGTTAGGCATAGGCCATAGTACAGTTTGTAACTACATTTGGAAACCAAGGCCTCATGGAACTGTTGATTATAAAAGGATGTGAAAGTATGAATTATATGCAATTTTTAGATACAAAACAGATTAAAACAATTGATACAGGATTTGATCCTGTAAATATAAATCCAATGTTGTTTGATTTTCAGAAAGATATAGTCAATTGGGCTTGTAAAAAAGGTAGAGCTGCAATATTTGCAGATTGTGGACTAGGAAAAACTCCAATGCAATTAGAGTGGGCCAGACAGATATATGTTAAAACTGGAAAAAACATTTTAATATTAGCTCCACTAGCAGTAAGTAAACAAACACAAAAGGAAGGGAAAAAATTCAATATAAAAGTCAATATTGCAGCAAGCCAGGAAGAAATAAAGCCTGGAATAAATATTACAAATTATGAAAAGCTCCATAAATTTAATCTATCTAAGTTTATTGGAATTGTACTTGATGAAAGTTCAATATTAAAAAGTTTTAGTGGAAAAATAAGAACTCAAATTATAGATACATGCAAATTAATACCGTATAAATTAGCATGTACTGCAACACCTGCACCGAATGATTTCATGGAACTTGGCAATCATGCTGAATTTTTAGAAGCCATGAATAGAACAGAAATGCTTGCAACATATTTTATTCATGATGGTGGAGACACAGCAAAATGGAGATTAAAAGGCCATGCAGAGATTAAATTCTGGGAATGGATCTCGAGTTGGGCTGCAGTTATAAAATCACCTTCAGATTTAGGCTATAGTAATGGAAAATTTAAACTACCAAAACTAAATATAATTGAAGAAACTGTACAAAATGAAGAAAAATGTGATACTTTAATTCCTCTGTTAGCTCAAACATTAGAGGAAAGACGAAAAGCAAGAAAATCGAGTATGAAAAACAGAATTGAATTAGCAAGTGAGCTTGTTAATAATTCAGACGAGCAATGGCTTATATGGTGTGATTTTAACGAAGAGAGTAAGAACCTTACTAAAGGTATGAATGAAGCTATAGAGGTTACCGGAAGTGATACTGAGGAACATAAAACAAATTCTATGATGGGATTTACAGATGGAACTATAAAAGCACTTGTGACTAAACCTAAAATTGCAGGGTTTGGCATGAACTGGCAAAATTGCCACAATATAATATTTTGTGGACTATCAGACAGTTATGAACAATTTTATCAAGCCATAAGAAGATGTTGGAGATTTGGGCAAACGGAAACAGTAAATGTTTATGTAATTATTGGGGCTAAAGAAATTACAGTAATTAATAATATCAAAAGAAAAGAGAAAGATGCTGAAAAGATGAGTTTAAATATGCTGAAATTTACAAAAGAAATAATCAAAAAAAATATTAAAAGTACTGAAAGAAACATCTTAGAATACAAAGCAGAAGAGGAGATGATTTTACCAAGATGGATAGCGTAAAAGTAATTAATCAAGCTATGGGAAAAGATTGGATGGCTTATCAAGGCGATTGTGTTGAAGTTTTAAAAGGTATCCCTGATAACTCAATTCACTTTAGTATATTTAGTCCTCCATTCGCTTCACTATACACATACTCAAGTTCTGAAAGAGATATGGGAAATTGTAAAGGTGAGAATGATTTCTTAATAAATTTAAAATTTCTAGTTAGTGAATTATATAGAGTGTTGATGCCTGGAAGATTATTAAGTTTTCATTGTATGAATGTGCCGTCATTAAAACAAAATGATGGATTTATAGGTATTAAGGATTTTAGAGGAGATTTAATAAAAACATTTCAACAAGGTGGTTTTATATATCATAGTGAGGTTTGTATTTGGAAAGATCCAGTAGTAGCAATGCAAAGAACAAAAGCATTAGGACTTCTGCATAAGCAAATAAAAAAAGATAGTTGTATGAGTAGACAAGGTATTCCAGATTATTTAGTAACTATGAGAAAACCAGGAGAAAATCCTGAGAGAGTTACACATACAAATGAAAGTTTTCCAGTAAGTATTTGGCAAAGATATGCTAGTCCAGTATGGATGGATATAAATCCTTCAAATACACTTCAAAAGAAAAGTGCTAGAGAAGAGAAAGACGAAAAACATATATGCCCATTACAACTTCAAGTTATAGAAAGAGCAATAAATTTATGGACCAATCCTAATGATATCGTAATTAGTCCATTTGCGGGTATAGGAAGTGAAGGCTATGTATCAGTAAAGAAAGGTAGAAGATTTATAGGTATTGAGCTTAAGGAAAGTTACTACTTACAAACAGTTCAAAACTTAAAGAATATAGAGAATGAGAAGAAGCAAATAAGTTTATTTGATTAAGGAGGTAAGTTAGAATGCTGTTTTATGATTTTGAAGTTTTTAAATATGATTGGATGATGGTTTCGATGGATACTGATAGTAAAAAGTATGCTGTTTGTATGAATAATCCCAAAGCACTTAAAAACTTTTATGAGCTCCATAAAAATGATATTTGGGTAGGATATAACAGCCGATCCTTTGATCAATATATCTTAAAGGCTATATTACTAGACTTAAATCCGTTTGAACTTACACAACACATAATACTATCTCATGAACCGGCATGGAAATTTAGTCATAGTTTTAGTAAATATCCACTTTATAATTTTGATGTTATGACAGATGTTACTAAGAGCTTAAAGCAATTAGAAGGCTTTATGGGGAACAACATTAAAGAAACCTCAGTTGCCTTTGATATAGATAGGCCGCTTACAGATGCCGAAATAGTAGAAACTATTAAATACTGTAAATCAGATGTTGAAAATACAATGGAAGTATTTATGCATAGAATTGAAGAATTTAATTCACAGTTGGCACTAATTAAAACATTTAATCTAAATATAAAATATATTAGTACAACACAAACACAACTTGCAGCTATAATCCTAGGAGCACGAAGGAAGAAACATGATGATGAATTTGATATTACTATACTTGAGAATTTAAAAATTACTAAATATGCTTACGTTGTTGATTGGTATAAAAATCGTATAAATAGAGATTATAAAAAGTTTTTAAAAACTGATATAGCGGGGGTTCCTCATATATTTGCTTGGGGTGGGTTACATGGTAGTAAAAATAAATATCATGGTGAAGCCTTATTCCTAAATTGTGATGTAGGCAGTTTATATCCAAGTTTGATGATTGAATATGATTTTTTAAGTAGAAATGTAACTGATAAAAGTAAATACAAAAAAATATATGATACTAGAATGGAGCTTAAACATAAAAAAATGAAAAAAGAGCAGGCACCTTATAAGTTAGTTTTAAATAAAACCTATGGTGGCATGAAAGATAAGAATAATAATTTATATGATCCTCTGATGGCAAATAATGTGTGTATAGCAGGTCAATTATTTTTACTTGATTTGATTGAAAAGATCGAAGATTATTGCGAATTAATACAGTCTAATACAGATGGTTTATTCCTGAAAGTTAAAAGACAAAGAGATGTAGATAAAATAAAAGTTATTGCTGCAGAGTGGGAGCAAAGAACCAGATTGAATTTAGAATGGGAAACATTTTTTAAGATATACCAAAAGGATGTAAATAATTATATTGTCATACATAAGGATGGCAAAAGTAAATCCAAAGGAGCATATGTAAAGGAATTAAATAAAATGGACTACGATCTTCCAATAATAAATATAGCGCTGGTTAATTACTTTAAAGATGGTATTAGCGTCGAGGATACAATAAAAAATTATAACAATCTATTGGAATTTCAAAAAATAGTTAAAATAACCGGTAAATATAAAGCCTTAAATTATAACGGAGCTGATATTCAAGAAAGATGTATAAGAGTGTTTGCATCCAGGTCCGTAAATGATGGCCCGGTTAAAAAGATAAGTAGTACCGATAAACTTGAAAAAATATCTAATGTTCCTGAAAGATGTTTTATTTGTAATGAAGATATAAGAGATAAAAAAATATCAAGGAAATTGGACAAACAGTGGTATATAGATGTAGCGAAAAAAAGACTAGAAGACTTTGGAATATCTGATCAAATAAGTTTCAAAATTTGATTTTGAAAGGGGCCGAAATGATATGGCTATTTGTAAAAGATGTCACAAAGAATTTGAAGGTAATACTACAAACTGCCCTTCATGCTTAGATAAAAGAAGAACAAATAGATTAATACTTAAACATAAAAGGGAACTCAAAGGAAGTTGTAACCGTTGCGGTAAACCTATAGAAAATCCTATTTTTAAAACTTGTGATGCTTGCAGATGTAAGCAATCCACGATACAGACAAGATATAGAAAAAACCATAAAGTTATAACAATAGTTGCAATAATAAAATGCTTAAAAAAGGCAGCTTACGGTAATAAATTAGCACCAGAGATATATAATGATTTTCAAATTAACTTAGAGCTGCTAGGCATAAGGTACAGTCAAGAAAATTGGAGATAGTAATGCGAATTATGAGGAAAATGTAAAGACAACGTAAAGACATTGTAAAGATAAAGGAGGATAAAAATGAAAGTAACTATTGAAGAACGCAATAAATTAATTATGGATAATATGGGATTAGTAATTAATATGGTTAAGAGATTCAAACGTAAATGTAGATTTTTAGAGAATGATGATTTAGTTAACGAAGGCGTAATCGGAATGATTAAGGGCATAGAACGCTTTGATGAAAAGAAAAGTAAATTCTCTACTTATATATCTATATGGATAATGCAAGCAATAACAATCGCCATAGTGAATAAGGAAAATGGAATACGCATTCCAAAAGATGTTAAAAAGGGTAAAAAATACGATGAAAACCATAGACATAATGTACTTACTATGTCGAGTTTAGATAAAGAGTTTACAAGTTTTGGAGCTGAAAACGGTAATGGATCGCCATTAGAAAATAGCATCCCATCTAATATTAATATCGAGAATGAAGTTGTCAATAGAATTTGGAACAGTAATTTCACTAAGTTAGTACAAAAGGTATTGACACCAAAACAAATGGATATTTTTAATAGTTATTTTTACGAAGATATAATACTTCAGAAGGTAGCAGATGATCGAGGAATGTGTCAATCAAAAGCAAGTGGACTCAGAAAACTTAGAAATTGTTTAAAAGAAAAAAGCTATTCGGAGGTATGCTAAATGCTATTTGTAGGATTATTCATAGGAGCCATTATTGGATATGGAACCGCATGTTTAATGTTTGCTGCAGGTAAAGCAGATAGAGAAATTTATAATAAAAATATAGAAGGTATGGAGGATTGGGACTGATGATAAAAGATAGTGGAGATCGAACAAAATTTACAACAGGAGCAATAAGAGATTTACATGTAGGTAAAGGCAGATATGATTTACTTCCTTGGGATGCAATCCATCAACTTGCTCAGCATTGTGAAGAAGGTGCTCTCAAGTATGGCGAACGAAATTGTGAAAAAGGTATTCCAATTCATTCACTTATTGACTCAGGAATTAGACATTTATCTTGTTATCTTAGAGGCATGAAAGATGAGCCTCACTTAAGAGCGGCAATGTGGAATATCGCAATGGCTATATATATGGAGAAGATGCATCCTGAGATGCAGGATATACCGGTAAGAAAAGATGAATAGAAGTCAAAGGAGAAGACAAGAAAATGAAAATACTCGCTATGTAAAAGTAGTACGAGCTTTAACTGCAGATCAGAAAGATGTAATTAATTCAGAGGCTATCAGAAAAGCAAAAATAATGATAGATAATATTAGTAAGACAATAAATGATGGTTTTTTTAAGGCAATGAGAGACAACCGAGTAGGTGAGGAAAGAGCAAATAGAATACTTGATAGAGTTAAAGATTTTATAGATATTGAAGCTTTGAGGGGGATTTAATATGAAAATAATTAAAGCATCTTATGTAATCGAAAGTGAAATAAATGGCA
>JBAXZI010000068.1:0-8557 GCA_041670385.1 Clostridia bacterium
GGCAAAAGATGTTATTGTAGCATTGGATTTTCCAAGTGCTGAGGAAGTATATAAATTTTTGGACTTATTCAAAGATAAAAAACCTTTTGTAAAAATAGGTATGGAATTGTTTTATGCGGAAGGTCCGGAAATAGTTAGAGAAATAAAAAAAAGAGGTCATAAAATATTTTTGGACTTAAAACTTCACGATATTCCTAATACTGTGAAAAGTGCTATGAAAGTATTGAGTAGACTTGATGTGGATATTTGTAATGTTCACGCAAGCGGTACAAGCAATATGATGAAAGCTGCTTTAGAAGGGCTTACAAGAGAAGATGGGACAAGACCACTTCTTATAGCAATTACGCAACTTACCTCTACTAGTGATGAGGCTATGCATAAAGAAATACTTATAGATGAAAATATAGATATGGATAAAGCAGTAATTAGTTATGCACTAAATGCAAAATTAGCAGGGCTTGACGGTATAGTTTGTTCGCCTAAAGAGGCAGGGAAAGTACATAGCAAATGTGGAAATGATTTTCTTACAATAACACCTGGAATTCGATTTTCAGAAGCAACAAAAGGTGACCAAGTAAGAGTAACAACTCCACTAATTGCAAGAGAAATTGGTTCGGATTATATTGTTGTTGGTAGACCGATTACTAGAGCTGAAGACCCAATTATGGCTTATAATAAATGTGTAGCCGACTTTTTAGGCTAAAAGAAGGAGTAAATTTTATGCAAAATGTAGAAAAACTAATAGCTAGTGATTTATTATCTATTGGAGCTGTTTTTTTAAGACCGAATGACCCTTTTACTTGGGCTAGTGGAATAAAAAGTCCTATTTATTGTGACAATAGGCTAACTCTTACAGCACCTGCTGTTAGAAATAATGTAGAAAAAGCATTAGCTGAATTAATTAAAGAAAAGTTCGGCGATTGTGAAGTTATTATGGGTACAAGTACTGCAGGAATTGCTCACGCTGCTATTGTGGCGCATTTATTAGATATGCCTATGGGTTATGTAAGAAGTAGTAGTAAAGACCATGGCAGAACTAATCAAATAGAAGGTAAATTGGAAAAAGGACAAAAAGTAGTGGTAGTAGAAGATTTGATTTCTACCGCAAAAAGTAGTTTGGAAGTAGTAAAGGTGCTAAGAGAAGCCGAAGCAAATGTATTAGGTATGGTAAGTATTTTTACCTATGGTATGCAAAAAGGTATAGATATGCTAAGCGAAGCAAATTGTGAAAGTATTAGCTTATCTAATTTAGATACTTTAGTGGAAGTTGCTGTAGAAAACGGTTATATTCAAGAAAGTGACAAACAAAAATTGCTTGCTTTTCGTAATAATCCTAATGATGATAGTTGGCAAACTCTATAGGATAAGGAGTAACGAATTATGGATATAAGACATTTGATAGATATATCAGATTTTACGGTAGAAGAAGTAAATAATTTAGTAGCTACTGCTGAAGATATAATGAAAAACGGCGATAAGTATGCAAATATGTGCAAAGGTAAAAAGCTAGCAACACTATTTTTTGAACCTAGCACAAGGACTAGATTAAGCTTTGAAGCGGCTATGTACGAATTAGGTGGGAATGTGTTGGGATTTTCTTCCGCATCTGCTAGTTCGACAACTAAAGGCGAAAGCATTATGGATACAATAAGAACAGTAGGTAATTATGTGGATATAATTGCTATGCGTCACCCAATGGCGGGGGCAGCACTTGCAGGGGCTACCAGTTCTACTGTGCCAATAGTAAATGCCGGTGATGGTGGTCATTGTCACCCCACACAAACACTTGCCGATGTTCTTACAATAAAAAATAAAAAAGGCAGATTGGATAATCTTACTATAGGAATTTGTGGGGATTTGAAATATGGAAGAACGGTACATTCATTAATTAATGCAATGTCTAGATATCCAAATAACAAATTTGTTTTGATATCCCCTCCAGAATTATCAGTGCCTAATTATGTGATTTACGAAATTTTGCAACCTCGTAAAGCCAAATATACTTTTAGTGATAATATAGAAGATGTAATTGCTAATTTGGATATTTTGTATATGACAAGAATTCAAAAAGAAAGATTTGCTGACCTTAACGAATATAATAGATTAAAAGATTGTTTTGTGCTTAATAAGGAAAAAATGCAAAATGCAAAAGAAGATATGTGTGTCTTGCATCCATTACCTAGAGTTAAGGAAATAAGCGTAGATGTCGATGCCGACCCTAGAGCTTGTTATTTTGACCAAGTAGCGAATGGCAAATATATGCGTATGGCATTAATCCTTAAATTGCTTGAAGATGCAAAAAATGGATATTGCCATAAACCGCAAAGAGAACTAGCAAAAGTAGATTGCGTATGCAAAAATCCTAAATGTATCACTACAGTAGAAAGTGATTTGCCACAAAAATTCAGTTTGCGTGATGAAACTCATAAAGTATATAGATGTGAATATTGCGAAAAGAAAAATAGAGATTTGCTTGATTAAAATTACTTTTTAGCGGAGGAAAACCTCGTTTAATAGGAATATTATACTATTGTTAGATTTGGTATTCTATGCTATTATAAAACAAAGTATAATAATTACGAAAGATTAAAGTTTAAGGAGATAATGTGAAGGTAGGTATAGTTTTTTCAGGAGGATTGGCAAAAGGCGCTTTCCAATTTGGATTTGCAAAAAAAATGTTGGAATACATAGATTATAACGATATAAAATATGTGTCGGGTTCTTCAATTGGGTTTATGAATGCTAGTGCTCTTTCGTTAAATAAAATGGATGAACTAGAACATATGTGGAAAACAATCCATTTTGCAAATATATTTAAAGCAATAAAAGCTATGTGTTTTGAGGATTTTTTGAATAAATTTTTCAATTCAATTTTGGGTTATGAAAAGAAGTTCAATATACCTGTATATTCGCCACTAGCAACTTTACCATTTTTTACTTACAAATATTATAAGTTTAGTGGACATTATATAGATAAAGAAAAGAAAATAAATAAATTTGCAACAACTACACTAAATTTTCCACTCTTTACGGGCTTGCCTGGATTTTTTGATGGGCGTTTGTCAACTGATGGAGGATATAGAGATAATATTCCGTTAAAACCGCTTATTGAGCAACATAGTGATGAATTAGATGTTATTTTTGTTTTGCATTTTGACCCGCATTATCGCCCTTCAATAAAATGGAAAGACAAAAAAACTAAAATAATAGATATTTCACTAGGTAGTGAATTGTATAATATTTCATTTGATTTTGACACTAGAACAATAAATTCTCTTTTAGAAAAGGGAGAAGCATATGGTGCTTTATTTTTTGATAGGTTGTTAGTTGATGGTTATGATGCTCAAAGTATGTATGATAATTTTTTGAAAATGGAAGAACAAAAATATCTTAACAGAGCAAGATTGAAATCAATTCATAGGATAGTTTCGGTTTTGAATATTGTTTTTAATACAATTTGTAAGGATAAATTACGAATAAAGGAAATAGAAATAAAAGATAATTATGCAAATGAAAGTTTGTTTGATTATTTGAAATATTATTGTGAAGATTCTTTTGAAGTACGACCATTTTGCAAAGAAGATGCACTTGTGCTTTGCAATTTAACTTATTTTAATTATGAAGCTTTACTTCCTGATTATGATAGTGAAATTAATTTGCAAGAAATTTTAGATAAATACCATACAATAAAAAATAATTATTTATATGCAAAATCTAACCATAGAATTATACAAAAAATGTTATTAACAAAAAGATTTGCGAACTTGAAAATGACTTTTTGTAAGAAAAAAAGTAATATAAAAAATGCGGTTGATTTTTTGGGTATAACTTATATTTTAGATGAAAAAAATGAATTTGTATCTTTTAGAGGTACAAATTTAAGTTTGTCAGGCTGGATTGAAGATATTTCACTTGCTATAGAAGATATTACAAACGGGCATATTGAATGTGCAAATTATCTAAATGAAATTTGCAACAATACAGATAAGAATATTTATGTAGGCGGTCATAGCAAGGGTGGCAATATGGCTATTTATGCGGGAATAGATGCATTAAAAAATAGTGATAAAATTGTTATGATTTATAATTTTGATGGTCCAGGTTTCAAAAAAGACATAATTACTTTAGAAAATGCAGGTTATGTTGAAGGTAAAATATGTAAACTAATTCCAAAAGATTCCATAGTAGGTAAATTGCTAGAGAGTTCTGAAAAATATCAAGTATATGAAAGTAGGACAATTGGTTTGTTGCAACATAATTTAATATTCTGGAAATTCAATAAAGGAAGATTGGAAGAGGCACAAAAAGTTTCTAAACACTCTAACGCAAGCGATATTGCTATTAGTGAATTTATCAATAATCTAACGCAGGAAGATAGAAAAAGAATAATGGATTCTGTTCAGCAAGTACTTGAAAATAATAAATTTAATAGTGCTGTTGATTTTATTCGCTACCCTGTGCGTTTTGCGAAATCAATTAGTACATTAGCAAAGATATATGACAAAAAAATTAATAAAATGATTATTACCAGTGCAAAAAGATACTTCCAAATTTATAAAACCTTATAAGTGTATCAAAATTAATTAACATTAGTACATATTAATAAATAAAAAAGGCTGTATTGTGAAAAAACAGCCTTTTTTAATGTATATTTTCGAGATGATATCAGCATAATCAGATAACATTGAATAGTGATTTATATAAATTTACAAACAATTGTTAAATAATTTATATAAATATCTTGACAATCTTTTATATAAGTGTTATATTATAGTAAATAAAAATATGGAGAAAAAAATGGGAAAATCATTATATAGTTTGATTCTAAGCGATGAAGTTGTGGCAAGAATAGATGCGTTAGCACAAAAGGAAGGTAGCAATCGTTCGGCTTTAGTAAATAATATACTTGCCGAAAATGTGTGCTATATAACTCCTGACCAACATATACAAAATGTACTTGACTTAGTAGGCGATTATTTTTCTAAGGGATTTGAAGTCCTTGTAGGGAATAAGGCAAGAACGATATCCCTAAAAAGTGCACTCGCATTAAAATATCGTCCGGCTATTACTTATGATGTAGAACTATATAAAACATCTAAGGGCAGATTGGGAGAATTAAAAATAAATTGCCGTACGGGTAGTGAATTTATAATTAACAGGTTGTACGAGTTTATAACAAAATGGGTTAGTATGGAAGAAAAATATATTATTACTTTGTTTCCTAATAAAGTTGTTGAATATTATTTGGACGGAAACAAACTAAAAAGGATATTTTGTATAGTAGGCAGTGAAAAAGTTAATGATGAAAAGATAAGTAAAAATATAGTTGAATATATAAAATTGTTAGACAAAACTATGAAAGCATATTTGTATGGTGAATTAGAAAGTTGGGTAGATGTTGGTAAGGAATACATCAATTATCTAAATTCAGATGTAATAATGATTTAACTATTTAGGAGGGTTTATGAATATTAATAATTTTACGAAAAAAACAATTGAAGCTATTGGTAGTGCTGAAAATTTAGCATTGCAATATCAAAATGGGCAAATTGCACCAGAACATATAACATTGGCTCTTATTAGTGATGAGGGCGGACTTATAGATAATCTATTGGAAAAATGTTCGGTAGATATTAGTTTGCTCAAAAACGAAATAAAAAGTGGCGTTGAAAAAATGCCCAAAATTAGCACTGGTGGTCAAGAAATTGACAAGGTATACATCGACAAAGACACCGAAAGAATTTTTGGTGATGCTTTAGCTATAGCACAAAGTCAGAAAGATGAATTTGTTAGTGTGGAGCATATTTTTGAAGCTATTTTGGGAAGACCAACCAAAATTTTGAAAGAAGCATTTCGATTAACAAATGTAGACAATGCAAAATTTTTGGAGGAACTAAAAAAAGTGAAGACTAACAGAGTAGTGGGCGATTCGCCTGAAAATACTTATGATGTGTTGGCAAAATATGGTATTGATTTAGTTGAAAGAGCAAGAACAAATGAATTAGACCCCGTAATTGGTCGTGATGAAGAAATAAGAAATGTTATAAGAATTTTGTCAAGAAAAACGAAAAATAATCCAGTACTAATTGGTGAAGCGGGCGTCGGAAAAACGGCTATTGCCGAAGGCTTAGCACAAAGAATTGTACGCGGTGATGTCCCTGAGGGATTAAAAGAAAAATCAATATTTTCTCTTGATATGGGTTCACTTATTGCTGGTGCAAAATATAGGGGCGAGTTTGAAGAAAGATTAAAAGCGGTACTTGAAGAAATTAAGAAAAGTCAAGGCAAGATTTTGCTTTTTATAGATGAATTGCATACAATCGTGGGAGCGGGTAAAGCTGAAGGCGCTATGGATGCAGGTAATTTATTAAAACCATTGCTTGCTAGGGGCGAATTGCATTGTATCGGAGCAACAACTCTTGATGAATATCGTAAATATATAGAAAAAGATAAAGCTTTAGAGAGAAGATTTCAGCCGGTTATGGTAAATGAACCGACGGTAGAGGACACAATTGCTATTTTGAGAGGACTAAAAGAAAGATATGAAGTTTTCCACGGGGTTAGAATCCACGACCAAGCATTGGTATCTGCGGTTACTTTGTCGAATAGGTATATAACCGATAGATTTTTGCCCGATAAAGCTATTGATTTAGTTGATGAAGCTTGTGCACTTATTCGTACGGAAATTGACAGTATGCCAACGGAAATGGATGTTATTTCTAGAAAAATAATCCAACTTCAAATTGAAGAAGTAGCACTTAATAATGAAAAAGATAAATTGTCAATTGATAGACTTAATAATGTGCAAAAAGAATTGGCTAAGTTGCGTGAAAATTTTGCGGAAATGCAATTTAAATGGAAAGCAGAAAAGAGCGGAATTGGTCTTGTACAAGGAATAAAGAAAGAAATTGATAGCATAAATTCGGAAATCGATATTGCTCAGCGTGGATATGATTATGAAAAAGTTGCTAAACTAAAATATGGTAAATTGCCAGAGCTTGAAAAGAAATTAAAAGAGTATGAGGCAAAACAAGGTGAAAAAGTAGTTAACACATTGCTCAGAGATGAAGTAACTTCGGAAGAAATCGCACAAATAGTCAGTAGATGGACAGGTATTCCTGTTACTAAATTGGTTCAAGGTGAAAAAGATAAACTTTTAGAGTTGCCTAACGACTTAGCTAAACGTGTTATTGGTCAAACTGAAGCAATAAAAAAGGTTTCTGAAGCAATATTAAGGTCGCGTGCGGGAATTAGTGATGGTAGTAGACCTATTGGTTCGTTTATGTTCTTAGGGCCTACAGGCGTCGGAAAAACTGAACTTGCTAAAGCACTTGCCGAAAAACTTTTTGATGATGAAAAAAATATTATTAGAATAGATATGTCAGAATATATGGAAAAATTCTCGGTATCTAGACTTATAGGTGCACCTCCAGGATATGTCGGCTACGAAGAGGGCGGACAACTTACAGAAAAGGTAAGAAGAAAACCTTATTGCGTAGTTTTGCTTGATGAAATTGAAAAGGCACACCCTGATGTATTTAATATCCTATTACAAGTGTTAGATGACGGTAGAATTACTGATAGTCAAGGGCGTACGGTAGATTTTACTAATACAATTATCATTATGACTTCAAATTTGGGAAGTGATATAATATTAGATGCAATCGAAAAAGATGGCTCTATTACTGAAAATACAAGAAAGCAAATAACTAACTTGTTAAAAACTAAATTCAGACCTGAATTTCTAAATAGGCTTGATGATATTATATTGTACCAACCATTGTCTAAAGAAAGTATTTATAAAATAATAGAATTACTATTAGGAAAACTAGCTATCAAACTTGCAGAGCAAAATTTGAAGTTAAGTGTAACAGATAGGGCAAAACAAAAAATACTAGATGGCGGATATGAAATAAATTATGGCGCAAGACCTCTAAAAAGGTATATACAAAGCCATATAGAAACGTTAATAGCAACTACTATACTTAGTAAGGATGTTGCACCGCAATCGGTTTTGGAAGTGGATATTGACCCTAATAAGGGCGATGATTTTGTGATAAATATATTCGAAGAATAAATAAAACAAGTTATACTAGAAAACCACCATAATATGATATGGTGGTTTTTTTATTTATCTTTTTACTTTGTAAAATTTATTGTTATCGCATTTTAAACAAGAGCGAGGCGGTGTATCCCCATCACATTCGTGAATTACTCCGCAATTAGAACAGCGATATAGCGTTTTGCTTTTCACTGGTTCGGTGGGTTTTACTTGTGTGTCACTAAGTTGATTAGGACTTAATTTCAAATCTTTTGATAGTGGTTGGTTATGAGTTGTAGTGTTCATAATTTTCCTCCTAAATTTTATTTTTGTTTGTTATATTATATTATTATTGACAAAAATTATAAGCTTATTCTTAATAAATTTTATTTTTGCAAATCATTTATAGGGTTACAATTGATATCGGACAAAAGTTAATAAAAAATATAGTAGGATAATCTCAAATGTGATATAGTTAATTTACAACAAAAAACTACACAGGAGAAGACCCTACTA
>JBAXZI010000069.1:0-8423 GCA_041670385.1 Clostridia bacterium
AAGCACTATTTCCCCCCTAACAGGAATTCTTACTTCTTCCAATTGTGGTGGAACTTTTGCTCTTGCTATGAAGCGTGGCGGATTAGATGCAATAATACTTACGGGCAAATGTAATGAATTTGTTTATTTAGATGTTGATTGCGAAAAAGTAGATTTTATTAATGCCGAACATCTTCGTGGCAAAAAAACAGGCGAAACACAAGAAATAATCGGTGGGACTAAAAGCAAAATTGTAATAGGCCCTGCCGGCGAACATCTAGTAAAATATGCTTGCGCCGTAAATGAAGACAGAGCCGCAGGTCGCGGCGGTGTAGGCGCAGTTTTAGGCAGTAAGAATGTTAAAGGTATAATAACCGGTGGTAGTCGTCGACCTAGATTCTACAACGAAGAAAAACTTAAAAAGCTAAAAAAAGAGTGGTGTCATAGACTTACTACTCATCCACTTACGGGCGAACAATTGCCAAAACTTGGCACTGCCGCTTTACTTTCGACAATGCAACAAAAAAATATTTTGGCAACTAAAAACTTTAGTGCCGGTAAATATGATAAATATAGAAGTATATCCGGCGAGGAAATGGCAGAAAAATACCTTGTTAAAAATAAAGGTTGTGTTACTTGTCCTATTAGATGTGCAAGAGTAGTTGAGGTTGATGGCAAGAATGTAAAGGGTCCAGAAGTAGAAATAATGGGGCTTATGGGCGGTAATATACTAAATGATAGTTTACCAAATATTCTAAAATGGAATTATGAATGTGATGAACTAGGATTAGATACTATTTCTATGTCAGGAACTGTAGCTTTTGCTATGGAACTAAACGAAAATGGCATTTGGGATAGTGGCTTAAAATTTGGCAAAACCGACAATATAAGTGATATTTTGCATCAAATAGCCTTTAGAGATACCGATGTAGGCGACCAACTAGCTAACGGTAGTCGCTCTCTTATGCAAAAATACGGCGGAGAAGATTATTGCATACAAGCAAAAGGTATGGAATTATCCGCATACGAACCTCGTGGGGCTGTAGGTCAAGGACTTGGATATTCTGTTAGTAATCGTGGTGGTTGCCACCTTAATGCAGGATATATGGTTGTTTTAGAAGGGTTAGGTCTAAATATTGACCCACTAACAACACATGGTAAAGCACAACTTACTATTATGTTCCAAAACTTAATGGAATCAGTTAGTGATGGAGGTAGCTGTTTATTTACTACCTATGCTTTCTTCCCATTTTTCCTTATTAAAAAACCTAATAGTTTATTATCTAGAACAATTAATTTGGTTATGCCATATTTAGGGCCTGTTTTGAAAATAATTAACAAATATCCTGGACTTGCTGCTATAAATTTAAGAGCTATGCTTCCTCACCCACTTGCTATTTATTATGCAACGGGTATGAAATTTAATATGGGTTCTCTTATGAAAGTAGGTGGTAGAGGTTTTAACTTAGAAAGGTTAATAAATACTAGACTTGGTATAACTGCCGATGATGACAAATTACCAAAAAGACTTACCGATGTAGAACAAATAAAAGGTAATCCAAAAACTAAAGTACCACAAACAAAATTAAAATATCAATTTTATCGTGGTCGTGGTTGGGATAAAAATGGTCAAGTTAAGCAAAATACATTACATTATTATGGTATTGACAAACTTGATGAAGACCCAATCTTTAAAAGAAATTCAGAAAAATAAAGGATATTTATGATAACAATTGAATTTTATGGTTTGTATAGGCTAAATTATAAAATGGCAAAAACTCAACTTGAAGCGTCAACACTCAAAGACCTTCTAGAAAAAATTGCCGTCAAATATCCTGTTTATTCTTATAAAGAACTTAAAAATTCGGTTATTTTAATTAATGAAGTTAATTTTATCAAGCTAAAAAAATTCCGCACACCCTTAAAAGATGGTGATGTCGTATTTATTATGTCGCCAGCATCTGGAGGTTAAATAAAATGGAAAATGTTTTTCAAAATTTAGCGAATAAAAAAATTGCAATTATTGGTTTAGGCGGTATCGGAGGCTATATAGCTTCCTTAGTTTCCCGCCTAAATCCATCTACTTTACTACTGATAGACGGTGATAATTTTAGTCAAAGCAATCTTAATCGGCAACTTTTTTGCACAGAAAAAACCATTGGTAAAAATAAAGCTTATATAGCTAAAGAATTCTTGCAAGACACTACTAAAGCACAATTAATAGTTGTAGAAAAATTTTTAACCGATGAGAATATTGAAATTATTAAAGATATGGATATTATTATGGACGCTACTGATAATGTTATGGTTCGCTTGCTTATAAGTTCTGCTTGCAACAAATTCAACATTCCAATAATTCACGGTGCAATCAATGGTTATTTTGGTCAAGTGGCAATCTTACGACCTAATAGTAAATTATTAGAAAGTATATATCTTGAAAAAAAAGAAGTTACTGTCCTTAATACATTATCCTATGTCCCAGCCTTAATAGCAAGTTTTGAAGTATCTGAAATGGTAAAGTTTTTTACCGATAGCAAGCCACTCCAAGATAATCAATTATTAGTTATTGATTCACTTAATAATGATATTAGGGTTCTAAATATATAATTATGGATACCTATACTTAACTTTATTAGATAAAATTGATTTATAAAAATATAAAAAATAAGCAAACCTTTCACAATTAAGGTTTGCTTATTTTATTATAAAGATTTATTTATTATTATCTCTATTTTGTTATTTTATTTTTTTCTTCTATTATTTTTCTTGCCATAATTACGCCCATAACCGATGCCATCATAAGTCCTCTTGTCCAGCCTGTTGAATCGCCCAAACAATGAAGGGACTTAACATTAGTATTTAGGTCAGTATCCATTTTTATTTTATTACTATAAAATTTTAATTCAGGTGAATATAATAAGGTTTCGTAACTTGCAAATCCAGGCACAACGGTATCAACTGCTTGAATAAAATTAATAATATTTGTCATTGCACGATAAGGCATAGCAGCTGTAATATCTCCCGCAATTGCATCAGTTAGTGTTGGTTTTAGATTACTTCTATTAAGTTCTTTTTGCCAAGTTCTTTTACCGTTTAGTATATCGCCATATCTTTGTACTAATATTCTTCCATTGGCAAGCATATTAGAAAGTTCACCAATTTTTTGTGCATAAGCTATTGGTTGGTTAAATGGTACAGTAAAGTTTTGTGAACACAAAATACTCAAATTCGTATTATTTGATTTTTTATCTTTGAAAGAGTGTCCATTCACTACAGCTAGGTTATTATCATAATTTTCTTGTGATACATAACCACCAGGATTTTGACAGAAAGTACGAACTTTATCATTAAATGGATTAGGGTAACCTACCAATTTACCTTCATAAAGAACATTATTTATTTCTTCCATAACTTCGTTACGAACTTCTACTCTAACGCCTATATCTACTGTGCTAGGTTGGTGGTCAATTTTATTTTTGGTACAAATTTTTTCTAACCAGTCAGCACCTCTTCTTCCCGTACAAACAATGACTTTATCAGCGTTTACTACAAACTCTTCTTTGTTTTGTGAACATTCTACGCCTATGCAAGTATTATCTTCAATTATCAAATTGTTACAAGAACAGTTAAATAATAACTCTATACCTGCTTTTTCCAAATGCTTTTCTATTGCTAAATAAAGTTCTTGAGCTTTTTCAGTGCCTAAATGCCTAATAGGGCAATCAACTAATTTTAGACCTGCTTGAATAGCTTTTTTCCTAATTTCCTTTACTTTGTCATTGTCGCCTAAGCCTTCTACGTGGCTATCCGCACCAAACTCCAAATAAATTTTATCAGTATAATCGATAAATTCTTGTATAAGTTCGTGTCCTAATAAACTAGGTAAATCACCACCTACATCACTACAAAGTGATAATTTGCCATCACTAAATGCACCCGCACCGGAAAAACCTGTAGTAATAGCACAAGAAGCACAATTTACACAATGCCCAACTTTTGCTTTAGGGCAAAATCTTTTTTCTAATGCCTGCCCTTTATCCATAATAGTAATTTTGCCATCAAAACCTTTTTTCAAAAGTTCTAAAGCGGTAAAAATTCCTGAAGGTCCAGCGCCTACGATTAAAATATTAGTTTTCATTTTTTTCTCCTAAAGTCCAAAGTGTATTATAGTGGCAAAAAGCATATTTGTCAAGAAAATTACCAAAACGATTATAATGCGGTTTCATTAATAATTATAGTTATTTTGCAATTCATACCCTTTTTACCCAATAAAATAGACCCATAATAATTATGAGTCTATTTGGTTATTTAATATCATAATTTTATTATTTTGCAGTAATATAGCCTTTTGCTGTAAGCAATTCTGCTGATAATACAGAACCACCTGCTGCACCACGGATTGTATTATGTGATAATCCGATAAATTTGAAATCATAAATATTATCTTCACGCAAACGACCTATGTTGATAGCCATACCGTTATCACAATCAACATCAAGTAAAGTTTGTGGACGGTTATCCTCAGTGTGATAATGAATAAATTGTTTAGGAGCTGATGGCAAGTTTAATTCTTGAGGTAGACCCTTAAAATTAACCAATTTTTCTATAAGTTGCTCTTTTGTTGGTTTCTTCCTGAATTTCACAAAAACTGCTGCGTGATGTCCATCAAGAACTGGTACACGAACACATTGTGTACTAATTATTGGGAATTCCGCATTAACTATTACACCATTTTCTATATGTCCCATAACTTTTAGAGGTTCTTTTTCGCTTTTTTCTTCTTCTCCACCGATATAAGGAATAACATTCCCTATCATTTCTGGCCATTCTTCAAAAGTCTTACCTGCTCCAGAAATTGCTTGATAAGTAGTTGCTATTACTTCATAAGGTTCGTATTCTTTCCAAATAGATAGTGCTGGAGAATAACTTTGGATACTACAATTAGATTTTACAGCAACAAAGCCTCTTTTTGTACCCAATCTCTTTTGTTGAAAAGGAATTATGTCTAATAAATAAGAATTTAATTCAGGCACAATTATTGGAACATCAGGTGTCCAACGATGTGCACTGTTATTACTAACTACTGGAGTTTCACTTTTAGCATAAGCATCTTCTATATCACGAATTTCTTCTTTTTTCATTGCAACTGCTGAAAATACAAAATCTACTTCACTAGCAACTGCTTCTATATCATTAACATTTTTAATAACCATTTTTTTTACATATTCTGGCATTGGTAATTTTAATTTCCAACGACCTTCACAAGCTTCCTCATAAGTTCTACCTGCAGAACGAGGGCTTGCCGCCAAAGCTGTTACTTCAAACCAAGGATGATTTTCAAGCAATGTAATATAGCGTTGACCAACCATTCCTGTTGCGCCTAATATACCTACTCTAAGTTTTTTATCCATTTTTTTTCTCCAATATAAATAAATTTATTAATTTATAATACTATATTTATGCAATTAGTGTCAACCGTTTATATTACACATTTTTTTGTATTATTGCCTTTTTTCGTATAAAAGGCAAACTATTACATTTTATTGCAAAACATATGTCTTATATTGTTCACTTCTTACTTTGATGCTTGATTATTTTTACTTATATGCTATAATATATTAAAGAAAAAAATTAATTGTGAGGTATTTAATGAAAAGAAATGGTATGTGTCCTATTTGTTATTTTCGCCAATTTTTTACTAAACCTAGTAATATAAGCGATAATTACAACAATAAGATTTATGATAGCGGTGTCGCCCTAACTCCTCCTATGGGTTGGAGTACTTGGAATACATTTAGAAATCGAATTAATCAAGATATGCTATTAGAAATGGCTACTACAATGAAAGAAAAAGGTCTTATAGATGCTGGATATCAATATTTTAATTTAGACGATAATTGGCAATCTAGTTTGCGTGATGAAAATGGAGATTTGCAAGGTGACCTAACTACCTTTTCTATGGGTATACCATCTTTAATTAAGAAACTTAACGAAATTGGACTTAAAGTAGGTTTGTATACAAGCAACGGTACATTAACTTGTGAAGATTTGCCATCTAGTCTTGGCAGAGAAAAAGCTGATGCTTACACTTTTGCAAAATGGGGTGCAGAATATTTTAAGTATGATTTTTGCCATAATATTCCTTATTCTCAATATGCTCCTCTTGTTTACGGAATTGGATTAAGTCCTATAGGTAGCGGTAAAGAAACTTTTTATTCTTGTATGGATACTATCCTTTTCGGCAATGCAAAACTTATGAACTGCAAAAAAGTAATAGACAATAAATGTGTAACCGGTCTTGATGCAAATCACGGTGCTATGCTTTATAATAATATTGAAATCGAAGAAGATGGCGAATTTATCCTTACTATACATATTAAGAAAAAAGGACATTACGCAAAGTATTTACTTGCCCAATTTGATGACACAGATAACTATTTTATTGACTTCCCATCACAAAATTTTGGCAACTACACAGCTCGTTTTCAAACAAGAGTACAACTTACTAAAGGAACTCATACTTTGAAATTACTTAATCCAATTGGTACTTCTGCAGATAGTTCTATGCTACAATACCAACTTATGGGTCGTTGTCTTATTGAAGCCACTGAAAGAGTAGCTAAAGAAAACGGTACAAAAAGAAAACCTATTGTATATTCTATATGCGAATGGGGTAGAAATAAACCTTGGAAATGGGGTTCTTCTGCGGGCAACCTTTGGCGTACCACTCCCGATATCAGACCTATATGGCCTTGGATGATGCTAATTTATGGTCATACAGTTAAACTATTTAACAGTAGTAGCAAAGGTCATTACAATGACCCTGATATGCTAGAGGTAGGCAATGGTAAACTAACATATGATGAAAATATATCTCATTTTTCTTTATGGTGTATGCTAAATGCCCCACTTATTTTAGGTAACGATTTACGCAAAATGAATGATGAAGTATTAAGCATAGTAACAAACAAAGATATGATTGCGATAAATCAAGATAAACTTACCAAACAGGCAAAACGCATCAAAAAAGGTAGAATTAATGTTCTTGCAAAACCTTTAGAAGATGGCAAAGTAGCAGTTTGCGTATTTAATAGAAGTAAACTTACCAAAAATTACAATTTGGATATAAATAGACTTGTTGATGACGAATATATAAAGCTTGCTAAAAGCGATAATTATAATGTAAAAAATATTTGGGCAAATACAAATGGTACAATAACTGATTCCCTTAAATCCCAAAAAATAAAAGGGCATTCTTGTTGTGTTTATATCATTGAGAAAGCATAAAATTCTATGACAAATAAAAAAACAAAAATTAAATTATTTATATTAATATTCCTAGTATTTATTATGGTTGCTAGCGTTACTGCCTGCAACCATAACAATACTAGTACGCCACAAACCAATTTTGAAAAATCTCTTATATCGGCAATAGATAATTTTAGTTCAAATAAATTTGTCAGTTTAGATGGTTCTTATAACATCGACCAAATAGATAATTCGAGCTTTAAAGGTAGTTTTGACCTTAATATGCATCAAGCAAAAGTTGATATTAATGAAGAAAGTTACTACTATTTTTCTTCTACCCGTTTTATCGGGCAAACAGATGGCATAATAATTAAAGATTACATAACTTTTGATAATATGCAAAAATTATTCCCGACTACTATGCTTAATTTTTATTATGATAATGGCAATATTCGAAATTTAGTAAAGAAAAACAATATATATATGTTTGAATTTATTGATATTGGTGCTAAATATTCATTTCACTCCGATTATGATTTAATTGGTGGCAATATGAACATTTTTGTTGATGATAACAATAATATTACAAAAACAATTGTTTCTAGTAAATATATGGTTGGGACTACTCCTTACACTTATTTATCAATTACTAATTATGAAATTTTAGATGAATATGTTTTGGACATTCCACAAATTTTACCTACCTCAGATACGCGTTATGCACAATATGCAATTAAGCAATTAAGTGCTATTAATGAGGGAAAGACACTTATAGAAGAAACAATAGATTTCGATACAATGTCCGAATTAGCTGATATTCCGAATATACAATCAACTATGAAAAAAGTAATCTCACAAGTAAACGAAAATATTGTTACATTAACTGTAGAATACAACTCACCACTGCTAGTAGTTGGCGTTAATACCAATATTACTAAATTAGAATTCTATTACACCTTAAATAATGAATTTTTATCACTAAAAGTTAATGATGGCAAAAAGTATATACTATAAAAAAAGAAGCTTTCAAGCTTCTTTTTATTAATTAATTTTTTATAAAACTAAATCTTTTATATAAATTACTAAAAAATTTACTTTTTTATAATCTTAAGTCTTCACCTTTAATATCAATTACTAAAGAATTTCTTTTATCCATAAGTCGGCTTATTATTCTTTGGTCATATTTATTTTCCAAA
>JBAXZI010000070.1:0-8316 GCA_041670385.1 Clostridia bacterium
AAGACATTATCTTTAGCTGCTTGTTTAGCAAAAGCTATACAAGAACCAGTAGTAACAGAGCCCATACTTACATTCATACCAGCATCATAAAGAATACTATATGCTGCGGTAGCTTTGTCTGCTTCTGCCATATCATCTTTGAAGTTCAATTCAAAGTTTACACCGTTAAGTCCACCTGCTGCGTTGATTTCATCTACGGCAAGTTGTGCTGCATTCTTAACTGCAATACCATAAACAGCAGCGCCACCTGTTAGTGGGCCAGAGCCACCAATAACAAATTTAGTATTATCTTTTGTAGGTGCTTGTTGTCCACAAGCAGCCATAGCAACAATACCAATTACTACAACTAATACAAGTGCTAGTACTTTAAAAATTTTCTTATTCATTTTTATTCATTCCTCCTACAGAATTATTTTTTTATTTATTGTATAAAAAAAACGAAGCATTATGTATATTTTTGCTCCGCTTAGATTTATTTTTTTTGTATAAATTATATAACCAAACAGAACGTACTAAATTATAATGCGTTGTATAAGTAGGATATCTTTTATAATGACTACTAACTGTTTTTTCATTATTTTTTCCTTATAACTGTAAATTTAAGTTTGATTTATGATTTAATTATACATATTGAGAATTTAATGTCAAATGATTTTAAATAAGTTTTACAAATTATTCTAATTATTTACTTTTTATGCCCTAATAAATCAATATTTTTTCAATTTTCACATATAAGGTCTATCGATACCAATGATAAAATTATATTTTATATTCTCACCTTTTACATTATCTTCAAACAATGCTTGCAAATTAGCTTTATTTTTTTTGCTGTCAAATGGTAAAACCACATCAAACAAAATATTAGTATGAGATTCTCCAGGCACTATTCTAAAATCGTGCATACTCAAATCACAATCGTATTCTGCTAATAATTTTTCGCATATTGCTTTTAGTCTATTTACTTCATCATTATCGATTTGTATCGGGTCCATATGAACCGATAGGTGCATTCCCATGGTTTCAATAAAATCCTGTTCTATATTATCAATAAGTTCATGGGATATCATAACATTTACATTTGCATCTACTTCTATATGAACCAAAACGAAAGTATTGCTAATTCCATAATTGTGTATCATAAGGTCGTGTATGCCTAATACCCCGTCATAGCTTTGTAATTTGGATGTTATTTTGTTTACTAATTCTTTTGGTGGCTTTTCACCTAATAGTGGACTTATAGTCTCTTTAATCAAACCAATACTAGAGATAATTATAAACAAACTTACTGCCAAACCGAATATTCCATCTATACTTATTTTAGTATGAACAAATTGGATAATAATAATAGCAATTAATGTGGCAGCTGTACTTACTATATCATTTCTACTATCGGCACTGCTTGCCATTAGTGCATTGCTACTAATTGCTTTACCAAAACTTCTATAAATAAGCATTTGGAAAATTTTACCCAAAATAGCGATTCCCAAAACAATATAAGTATATACATTTACAACTACAGCGTTTCCGCCCTCAATAATTTTTTCTATACTGCTTTTAGCTAGCATAACCCCGATTGCAAAAACTGCAATTGCTACGATAAGACCAGTTATTTGCTCATATCTTTCGTGACCAAAAGGATGTTCACTATCTGCGGGCTTTGCCGACATTTTGAACCCGACAGTTGTTATCGCCGAACTTCCTGCATCAGAAAGGTTGTTTATTGCATCTGCAATAATTGTCAAACTGTTACTTAAAAGTCCAACTACAAATTTTGCAACAAACAACAATACATTACTAATTATTCCAATTATTCCCGCCATAATTCCATAACGGTTACGAACTTTCTTATCGTATACATTTTTATAATTTTTTATTAATAATTTTTTTATCCAATTCATAATAGTATCCTCGTTATTTATAATACATTATCTTTTTACAGGTTGTTCTTCATCAAGATATGTACATTGCACATCGGCAAGATGAAAAAGCAAAGCAGCCGGATATTTATAGAAAGCATCACTAAGTCCATAGCTACCGCCTAACACTCTAGCATCAAATCCGCCCATATGCCAATTTATAGCCATAGCTTCTGTTCGTTCCATACGCATAAAACCACTAATCATATAAACACTCTTTTCCCCGTGTCCATAGGGTAATTTATCATCAATAGCAAAGTAAGGAATTTTTTCCCAAACGCCTAATTCATTTTTTGAATTACGCATTTCTACTTTATAAAAATTAGTTTTGCAAATATCGTGTAATAAAGCAATAATAGCAACACTCTCTTCAGCAATACCAAGTGTTTCTTCCCATTCTCCGTCGTATTCTATTTCTAATAATTGTTTATAACGATAATATGCTTTTACACTATGCTCACACAAACCACCCTCAAATGCAGAATGAAATCTACTTGAAGCAGGAGCTGTAAAAAAATCACTTGTTTCCAAGAATTGTAACAATTTGTCATTCCCCTCTCTTGTGATATTCTCTTTATAAATTCTTAAAAACTCTAATTTATAATCTTTTACTTTGTAATCCATCATTAATTCTCCTTAATTTTTTATACTTTCTTTTTATATTTTTGCAATTGTTTTTGTATGAATTTGCGTTGTGCCTCTTCTGTTAACAAATTTTCATTTATCGCACATTCTCTAAGTAACTCAAGCAGTACATCGCCACGCATTTTAGGTGGGAATTCCTCTACAGCTTTACCATCAATATACAAATCTTTTATTGTAAATGGTATTTTGTCTTCTATCATTTTATGATAGACATCTCTTATCCTAATAATAGAAGGATTTTCATTACTAAAAATACCACCGCCCAAACTATCTGCTTGTTTCAATAAAAACAAATCTTCCAAAATATCCCTATGCTCTTGTACAAATAATTTTAGCGTACTTAATTTTGCATCGCATCTAAGGTCGTACATATGGTAAAGAACTAGCTGTGCTACATAATTTATTGTTTTATTAGGATAACGCAATCTCCCTAATATTTCTTTAGTCATTCTTGCACCAACTTCTTCGTGCTTAAAATATCTACCATTATCTTTATAACATTTTGGTTTTCCGATATCGTGCATAAGTGCGGCAAGTCTAACTTTGCTATCTGCATACTTGACTGTGTTTATTATGTGAAAAAACACATCATATTTATGAAAATCAGCCCTTTGTACCATACCTTTTCCCAAGGTAAGCTCGGGCAATATTCTTTCTAATACATAAATCAAGTCTAATATCATCAAGCCTTTTTTATGACTATATTCTATGTTATGAACAGTATCCGCCACCAAAATCAAATCAAGCTCATCACGAATTCTTTCGGGTGCTATATCATCTATTAGCATAGCATTTTCCCTAGCACCTTCCATTGTTTTTATTGATACAATAAATCCTAGTTGTGCTGCCATTCTTGCTAATCTCATCAAACGCAAACCGTCTTGCGAAAAAACCTTTTGCGGGCTATCAACTGTGTTTATAACACGGTCCTTTATATCAGCTATTCCATCTAACGGGTCGATTATTTCATCGGCATTTATATTGTAATAAATAGCGTTCATTCTAAAATCACGCCTTTTTGCATCTTCCACAATATCCATTGTCGGAATTACTGTATCAGGGCTATGTCCCTTTTGATAAGTTTCTTTTCTAAAAGTCGTATATTCATAAGCTTCATCATCAACAATTATTTTCAAAGTCATTAATTTAGGACTAGTTTCCTTAACTTTGTATTCTGTATTTTCAAGAATTTGCATAACTTCATCAGGTGTTAATGTCGATGCAAGGTCGATATCAGTAGGTTTATAGTCCAAAAGACTATCTCTAACATATCCACCTACTATATAAAGTGGCTTGTTAAAAATAGTCGCTAGTTTTTTTAGATTTTTACTAACTGGTATTTTTTTATTCATTTTTATTTTTCTTGTTTATAAACCTCTGGTTTTAATATGCCAATATGTGGATAATTACGATATTTTTGTTTGTAATCAAGTCCAAACCCTACTACAAACTCATTAGGAATTTCAAACCCGACATAATCACCTTTTAATTCTACTTCTCTTCTAACAGGTTTGTCTAGCAATGTTGCTATTTTCAAACATTTAGGGTTTCTAGCAAGTAATATTTTTTTCAAATAATTAAGAGTGTATCCAGTATCAATAATATCTTCAACAACAATAACATTTTTATTTTCTATAGGTCTGGTGATATCTGATATCATTCTTACTTCACCACTTGATGTTGTGCCTTTATAGCTATTAACTGTAATAAATTCTAATTCTATATAATTAGGGATATTTTTAACTAGTTCACCAAAAAACATACAAGAACCTCGCAATATACAAACCATAATTATTTCTTCGCCCTCAAAGTCTTTACTCATTAAAGCAGCAATTTCTTTAGTTTTTGCAACAATTTCATCATTGGTAATTAGTGTTCTCTCGATATCATCTTTCATCATTTTCATTATTTATTTCTCCTTAATAATATGTATAATTGTCTTAGTATTATCGTCTACTTTGACTTTATCATTAGTTTCTACTCCTAGTATAGCATATATTTCACTGCCACTTGCTAAAAGCAATAATCTTCTTTTTTCCAAAACATTCATCTTAATACTGTTAAGATAATCGGATAATAATTTACTATGTCCATTAACTCGTTTGAATTTATCTCCCTCAAGCCTTGTGCGTACCACACAGCCACTAGGTAATTTATCTAAATCAAAACTTATTCCATTTACTATTTTGTCGCCTATTACGAATTTATATTTATTCCCCGCAAAACTATACCCTTTTTCCATAAAAAATTGACTACTATATGTACTATAATCTCTTTCTTTGCAAAAAACCAAACCATCATTTGTTTTTACACAAATTACTTCATAGGGCAAACTGATAATAGTATTCATTGGTTTTTTTGCCAAACTATAAATATAATTATAGTGACGCATTTCTATATTTTGGGTTATTCCCATATCAAACAATACTTTTTGTACCGAATACTTTATAATTAAATTATGCTGTTCAAAAATATTATCAAGATAGTACTTGTCCCCTTTTTTGCGGGCTTTAATTATTTGCGTTTCTAAATAACTTTCTACCTCAGATGCATTCTTGCTAAGTCTTGTAAATGTTTCTTCCACATCGCCAAAACGCTTTTTTATTATGGGAACTACTTTATTTCTTATATAATTCCGATTATATTTACTGGAAAAATTGGTTTTATCTTCTACATAATTTATTTTATTTGCTTTTGCATAATTTTCTATTTGCTCTCTACTATATTCTATAAGCGGATGTATATACTTATCTCTATCCACTATACCGCACAAACCTTTTACGCCAGTACCTCTAAATATACGCATCAAAATAGTTTCCATATTATCATTACTATGATGAGCAAGTGCAATTCTATCTACTTTTTTTTCTTTAATTAGATTATCAAATATTTCATAACGAAGCAACCTTGCGGTAAGTTCTGTACTCTCTTTTCTTATTTTTGCTTCTTTTTTTGTTTCTATAGCAAAAAACCAACATTCAATATTATTTTTTTTGCAATAATCTACCACAAATTGACTATCATTAATAGACTCATTACCTCGTAATCCGTGTTCTATATTAATAACGACAATATCTTGTCCTGCCTTGATATACATATCAAGTAAGGTCATACTATCTATCCCACCGCTTACAGCAACACCTATTTTTTTATTATTTAATGTTTGAATTTTCATAGCCATATTATAACGCATCAAAGTGCTTTTAGCAAGTAAAAAAAATTGCAAATAAATTGCAATTTTTTTAATTTTTTATTATGTAAAATACAATAATTATTAATTATTTTTGTCAATAATCGCCTTTGCCGCTCTCTTTCCAGCACCCATTGCTAAAATTACTGTTGCCGCTCCTGTTACTGCATCACCACCTGCATAAACATTTTCTAAAGTGGTTTCTCCGGTAATTTCATTAGCAATTATTGTACCTTTATTGGTAAAATCAATTCCCTCGCTTGTTTTTCTAATAAGTGGATTTGGTGAAGTCCCTAAAGCAACAATTATTTGGTCACAAGAAAAGACAAATTCACTACCAACTATTTCTAAAGGTCTTCTTCTTCCTGATTTATCAGGCTCGCCAAGTTCCATTTTTATACATTTCATTCCCACAACACGCCCGTTTTCGCCAAGGATTTCAACAGGATTTGTAAGCAAATTAAATTGAATACCCTCTTCTTGAGCGTGAATTATTTCTTCTTCTCTTGCAGGCATTTCTTCTCTTCCACGACGATAAACCAAATAAACATTATCGGCACCCATTCTTAGTGCTGTACGAGCAGAATCCATAGCTACATTACCCGCTCCAACAACTACTACATTTTTGCCTCTTTGAATTGGAGTTTTGCTATCCGCAAGATAAGCTTTCATCAAATTCACTCTGGTAAGATACTCATTTGCACTATAAACGCCATTTAGGTTTTCGCCCTTTATTTTCAAGAAAGATGGAAGCCCTGCCCCTGTGCCTATAAATACAGCTTCGCTATCTTCTCTCAATTCTTCTAGAGTAATAGTTCTTCCAATAACTGAATTAAACATAAATTTAACGCCCATTTTCATAAGATTTTCAATTACTTTTTGAACTAAATCTTTAGGCAATCTAAATTCGGGAATACCATAAACTAATACGCCACCTGCTTTGTGAAAAGCCTCATATATAGTAACATCAAAACCTGCCATAGCAAGCTCGGAAGCACAAGATAATGAAGAAGGGCCACTACCAACTACTGCTACTTTTTTACCATTAGGCAATACTTTAGTAACATCTTTATTTCTATTTTCAAATAGGTCGAAGTCGCCAACATATCTTTCTAAAGCACCGATAGCTACACTTTCGCCCTTAACTCCTCTAATACAATATTTTTCACATTGACTTTCTTGAGGACAAACTCTACCGCAAATACTAGAAAGAACATTATCAATTTTCAAACTAGTAGCTGCACCTTCAATATTATCTTCCTTAATAAATTGAATAAATTTAGGAATATTAACATTGACAGGACAACCTTGCACACAAAGTGGAGTTTTACAATTTAAGCATCTACTTGCTTCTCGCAACGCCATTTCTTTATCAAGACCAAGTGAAACTTCATTAAAATTATGACTTCTCACCAAAGCATCTTGAACAGGCATTTTTATTCTTTGGTTATTACTTACCGCCATGTTTCCTCCCAGTTAATCTACAAACATGTTCTTGTTCTTCTTCTTTATAAAAACGAGAACGGTTCATAGCCTCATCAAAATCTATCAAATGTCCATCAAATTCCGGACCGTCTACACAAGCATATTTTACTTCGCCACCGACAGTTAGTCGACAACCACCGCACATTCCTGTACCATCTACCATAATACAATTCATACTAACAATAGTTTTTACACCATATTCTCTAGTAAGGTTGCAAACGGCACGCATCATAGGAAGTGGACCTACTGCAAATATACAATCATATTTTGCACCACCATCTAATAAATCTTTAATCTTTGTAGTTACAAAACCCTTTTCACCATAAGTACCATCATCAGTCATAATGTAAAAATTAGTACAATGAGCCGTAAACTCTTCTTCGTACATAACTAAATCTTTATTCCTAGCACCAATAATACTATCAGCTTTGTTCCCTATTGATTCCAAATATCTTGCTTGTGGAAAAACAACAGCCGAACCTATTCCGCCACCAACTAATAATACTTTTTTATAAGCACTAAGGTCAGTTGCATTACCTAACGGGCCTACAAAGTCCGCTATATAATCGCCTTCTCCCATTTCTGCTAATTGCATTGTGGTAGCTCCGACGGTTTGAATAAGCAAGGTTATTGTTCCTGCCTCTTTATCCATATCACAAATAGTGAATGGAACTCTTTCGCCATCTTCATCGACACGCAAAATAATAAATTGCCCAGCTTTAGCGTGTTTAGCAACTAAAGGTGCCAAAAAGGTATATTCATTAACATTTTCTGCTAATATTCTCTTCTTAATTATCTCGTACATTTTATTCTCCAAAATCTTTATATATATTTATGTTAGTAGAAATACCCACTTTTGTCAACTTTATAATAACTATATTTTTTATTTTTATTTTTATATAAGAATTTGCATACTATTTTTATGATTTGTCACTAAAATAATAATCATGTAATTTGCTTGCTATTATTTTATATAGGGTTACAATTGATATCGGACAAAAGTTAATAAAAAATATAGTAGGATAATCTCAAATGTGATATAGTTAATTTACAACAAAAAACTACACAGGAGAAGACCCT
>JBAXZI010000071.1:0-8271 GCA_041670385.1 Clostridia bacterium
GTGCCTGTGCCTGGAAAAACCGCTGAGTCTAATACATCTAAATCTATTGTTAGATAAACTAATTTTTCTCCTATTTCTTTACAAGCTTTATCAATTCCATTAAAGTTAAATTTATTCATTACTGTAGCCGTTTTGGCATAATCAAATTCTGCCTTTTCTCCCGACCTAATACCGAATTGATAAACTTTGCCCTCGCCTATAATTTCGATACAACGACGCATAACGCAAGCGTGAGATAATTTTTCGCCTAAATAATCCTCTCTCAAATCAGCGTGTGCATCAAAATGGACTATACAAATATCACCGTATTTTTCCACTGCCGCCGCAACACCGCCGAGTGTTACTAAATGTTCACCGCCTATCATAATAGGTAACTTGTTGTTATTAAGTATGTACAACTCATAATTTTTTATATCATCAATAACCCTTTTGGTGTTACCAAAGCAAAGTTCCAAATCTCCACCATCAAAAACATTACTATCAAGCAAATCCTTGTCTTTATAAGGGCTATAAGTTTCTAAGCCAAAAGACTCTCCCCTCATTGCCTTGCTACCAAATCTAGCACCTGGTCTATAACTTGTTGTGCTGTCAAAAGGTGCTCCAAAAATAACAAAATCCGCTTCATCAAATTCTTTGTCACAACCTATAAAGGTCTCTATATTTTTACTCAACATCTTTCAATAAATCCTCCACATAATTAGGTAACATAAAAGCACCCTTGTGTAAATTTGTATTATAATATCTTGTTTTAATGCCTAACTCCTGCCAACTTTTTGCATCTAAGTCCTTTATAGGATAATATTTTTTAGAAGCAAAACCAAATAGCCAATGCCCCGATGGATAAGTCGGAATGTGCGCTTGATATACTCGTGCTATGTCAAAACTCTCACAAATACGCTTATGTGCCCTTTTCATAGCAACTGCGTCTTCATCATAAAACGGACTTTCGTGTTGATTTACCATTATACCATCTTCTTTCAATGCTTTATAACAATTTCCATAAAATTCCTTGGTAAAAAGCCCTTCGCCGACACCAAATGGGTCAGTGCTATCAACAATTATTAAGTCATATTCATTTTTGCTTTTGCGAATAAATTTAAGCCCGTCCTGATAATAAACATTTACTCTTTTATCATCAAAACCACACGCTGTAAAAGGAAGATACTTTTTGCAAACATCAACAACTTCTTTATCAATTTCAACAATATCAATACATTCAAGACTCTTGTATTTGCAAAGCTCACGCAAAGCTCCGCCGTCTCCACCGCCTATTACTAACACTTTTTTTGCGTTTTTGTGTACTGCCATAGGTAAATGAACTATCATTTCGTGATAGATAAACTCATCTTTTTGAGTAAGCATCATATACCCGTCAAGTGTAAGGAATATCCCAAATTCCGGACTGTCAAATACATCTATTCTTTGAAACTCATCGGTTTTTGAATAAAGTTGCTTATCCACCTTAATTGATAATTTCACATTTTTTGTGTGAAATTCTGAAAACCATAAATCCATTAGATATCCTCCTTTAGAATTTTTATATTTTGAGTTGTTAAATCTTCTGTACCAGTCAATAAACAACCTTTTTCTTTTGCATATAAAATATAATCAACAATTTCTTTAGTAATTAGCTCACCAGGTGCCAAAATAGGTATTCCCGGTGGATAGCACATAACAAACTCCGTACAAATGTTTCCTACACTATCACTTAAACTTACACTTTGCTTTTCAGCATAAAATGCTTTTTTGGGAGTAAGGCAAACTGTAGGATTTATATACTCACAATCCAAAATATCAGCTTTTCCTTTTTTGTAACGCCTTTTTATTTCAGCTAATGCCCCTACAAGCCTTTCTATGTTCTTGTAGCTATCGCCCATAGAAATATAAGCCAATATATTGCCAATATCGCCAAATTCTACTTGGACATCATACTCATCACGCAAAATATCATATACTTCTATCCCCGCTAAGCCGACATCTAAGGTATTAATTGACAATTTTGTTCTATCAAAATCAAATACGGTATCACCGTTTATTATTTCATCACTAAAAGCATAATAATTGCCAATATCATTGATTTCTGACCTTGCATATTCTGCCATTTCAAAAACCTTTTCAAATATTTTTTCGCCATCAAGTGCAAGATTCCTTCTTGATATATCAAGACTGGATAAAAGTAAATAAGAACCGCTTGTAGTTTGTGTCAAATTAATTATTTGCATTACATAATTTGCATTAATATTTTTTCCGACAAGCAAAATAGAACTTTGAGTAAGCGAACCGCCTGATTTATGCATACTTACAGCCGACATATCCGCACCCGCTTTCATTGCTGATATTGGTAGATTTTTTCCAAAATAAAAATGTGTCCCGTGTGCCTCATCAACAAGCACTTTCATACCATAACTATGTGCAAGACTAGTTATTTCTACTAAATTGGAACAAATTCCGTAATATGTTGGATTATTTACAAAAACCGCCTTTGCATCTGGATTTTCTTCTATTGCTAGCTTTAGCTTTGATACTGACATACCTAGTGGTATACCAAGCCTTACATTAATTTCGGGATTTATATATATTGGTACTGCACCACAAATTATTAAAGTATTAATAACACTTATATGCACATTTCTAGGCAATATAATTTTATCTCCACTTTTGCATACAGACATTATCATAGCTTGCACGCACGAACTTGTACCGTTTACCATAAAGAAAGAATTTTCCGCACCGAATGCCTGTGCACAAAGAGCCTCAGCTTCCTTAATAACCGAAACGGGATGACAAAGATTGTCAAGCTGTTTCATACTGTTGACATCTACCGAAAGGCACTTCTCGCCCAAAAATCCAGTAAGCTCTTGATTGCCCTTGCCTCTTTTATGACCGGGGACATCAAAAGGTACTATCCTTTCATTTTTTAAATTTTTTAGAGCCTCATAAATTGGGGCACTTGCTTGGTTTAGTATTTTCATTTTTAAAATATGTTTGTTCCGCTGAAAATTTCTATCATTTCCTTACGCAAATTGTTTGTTATCGCAAGCCTATTTTTTGGAGCAAGCTCGTATACATCTGTATTGAATAAATAATTTTGCAAATCTATTTCTTTTATAAGCATTTTTGTATGAAAAATATTTGCTTGATAAACATTTATATCAATAGCATCATATTTTTCAAGTGTAACTGGATTAATATAGTCTTGAATTGAGGTAATATCGTGGTCGATAAATAACTTTTTACCATTAATATCTCTAGTAAATCCCCTTACACGATAATCCATAGTAATAATATCACTGTCAAAACTACCAATTAGATAATCCAAAGTGCTTAGTGGAGTAATTTCACCGCAAGTAGCAATATCTATATCAACTCGAAATGTAACAATAGCATTATCAGGATGGAACTCAGGATAAGTATGCACAGTTACGTGACTTTTATCTAAATGTGCAACTACTAACTCTCCATTACTATTTGGTACCATTTTTTCATCTGCAATCAAAAATGTTACGCTAGCACCTTGTGGCTCGTAATCCTGCTTAGAAATATTTAGCACGGTTGCCCCTATCATTTCGGTCAAATCACGCATTATTTTTGTAAGTCGGTCCGAATTGTATTGCTCATCAATATACGCTATATAATCACGCTGTTCACGATCTGTTTTTGCATAGCAAACATCATAAATATTAAAGCTTAGTGCTTTTGTAAGGTTGTTAAACCCATATAATGTTAAATTCTTCTCCATTTCTTCTCCTCTGCGCGTATAATAAAAAAACCAAGTACACGGTATTTACCCGAAATCACTTGGTTAATTAATCATTTATAGAAGCGCTATGCACCCACAGAGTCTATACAGCAAAGATTACTTTTACTACTCTTATTGATATTTTCACAAGTATTTCGGTTATAAGTAACCAACTTATAAAATTTGAGCATTAAGCTCAATCAATAAGGCAACTAAGTTGCCAATCGGCATTTGTACTGGCTGTCCGTATGGCCGTTTTACAGTTATTTTTATTACTAATAAATGTGGTCGCTGTTGTTTATTTAAAAACAATGTGATTTTATAATAATAATAATATTGTGTCAATTAAATTTCATGGTTTAGCAAAAAAATATTTTAAGTTTAATTATACTAAACTTATTAGTTCCATATTAAACATAATTTCATATTCTTTTTCTACTATTATTTGTTGAATATTTTATCTTTTGTTAAACAATTATTTTATTTGATCCATTTTTGGACTTCTTGATAAAGCCAATTTGTCCATTCTTCCAATCCGTCACCAAATTTCGCCGATATAGGGATAATCTTAATATTTGGATTTAGTTTTTTCGCTCTTTCGATGCATTTATTAATATCAAAATCAAAATATTCCATTACATCAATTTTGTTAATAAGTAAAACATCGCAAATTGTGAACATAAGTGGATATTTCAAAGGTTTATCATCGCCTTCAGGCACACTCAAAATCATTGCATTTTTTACTGCCCCGGTATCGAATTCAGCAGGACAAACTAAATTCCCAATATTTTCAAGAATTGCAAGGTCTATATTTTCTATTCCCAATCCTTCTAAACCTTGTTTAGTCATTGAAGCATCTAGATGGCACATTCCACCTGTGTGTAACTGAATAACCTTAACTCCAGTTTCTGAAATAGTTACTGCATCTACCGCGCTGTCAATATCTGCTTCCATAACTCCAATATTTATTTTGTCTTTTAATGCAAGAATTGTATTTTTCAAAGTGGTGGTTTTCCCACTACCCGGTGAAGACATCAAATTAAGTAAAAAAGTCTTTTTACCTTTCAATTCTTGTCGTAATTCATCTGCTTGTTTGTCATTGTTTTCAAAAATGCTCTTTTTTATTTCTAAAATTTTGAAACTACTCATATTTATTCTCCTTCTTCATCATACACGACTAATTCTTTAATAAGAAATTCTCTTCCACATAGTAATTCTTTCTCAAAACTATTACATTTAGGACAATAACCTTCTGTTTTGACTACATTAAAAACTTCACCACAATTTAAACATTTTGCCTCACCTGGTAATATTTCTATTTCAAGTTTGGTATCCTTAAAAAATGGCTTATCCAAAGTTACTACAGGAAAATACTCTTCCATGAACATAGGTACCACGGAAGATAATTCTCCAACTTGCAAAACTATAGCTGCAAGTTTTTTTATTTTATTTTCTACAACTAAATCTTCTACTATTTTTACAACTTCCACCAATAAGCTTAATTCGTGCATTAATTTATTATCCTTATTTACTAAATTTGTCTTTGATCTTTCTAATAGCTATTTTCACTTCTCTCTTTGGTATATTCATCAAAACTTTTTTTGGAATATCTTCGTAAGCTGCTTGACCAACATTATGAACCCGCTTAAGTGAAACTGCGTCGAATTTACACATTACTGTACAAACACCACAACCTAAGCATCTACCTGGATCAATAACAGCTACACCACAACCTAAACATCTTGCAGTTTCTTTTTTCATTTGTTCTTCTGTCAAAGTTGCTCTCGGGTCTTTAAATGTTCCATCATTTTCTTTTATATGCAAAGGTCTTTGTCTTTTTGTTGTATCATAATCTTTCAAATCTAAATTATCTTTATCTATTTCCGCAAATCCATTATATGGACGACCAATAGTTAAACTTTGTCCTTCCCAAACCGAACGATGAAGTGAAATAGCACCTTGTTTACCGCTAGCTATTGCATCTATTGCAAATTTAGGACCTGTAAAGCAATCGCCACCCACAAAAATATCTTTTTCATCAGTTACATAAGTAAAGCTATCAGCAACTACAGTTTTATTTCTATTTAATTTAACATTTGTACCATCAAGTAAGTTGCCCCATTCTATAGACTGTCCAACTGAAAGTAAAATATAGTCTGCTGGGACAGTAATTATATCATTTTCATCATATTTCGGTGAAAATTTACCTTCTTCATTAAATACAGATAGACATTTCTTAAATTCGATTGCCGTAATTTTACCATTCTCAACAATAAATTTATTAGGACCATATCCATTATTAATTTTTATATTTTCACTTTCTGCTTCTTCTATTTCTTCATCTAAAGCTGGCATTTCTTTTCTTGATTCTAAACAATACATATTTACTGTTTTTGCACCGGTTCTTGTTGCAGTTCTTGCTACATCAATAGCAACATTACCGCCACCAATTACTACTACATTACCGCTTAGCTTGTCTGCTTTATCCAAAGCAACATTTCTCAAGAAATCAACTCCGGCAATTACGCCCTCAGCATCTTCGCCTTCAAAACCAAGTTTTCTTCCGCCTTGAGCACCAATTGCTAAATAGAATCCTTCAAAGCCTTCTTTTCTTAGTTCCGAAAGTGTAATATCATTACCTACTTCAATACCAGTTTTGAATTCTACGCCTAATTCACGAAGAACATCTATTTCAGCTTGAATTACATTCTTTTCTAGTCTAAATGCAGGAATTCCAAGAGTAAGCATTCCGCCAAGTTTTTCTTGTTTTTCAAAGACAGTTACTTTGTAACCATCAATTGCCAAATAATATGCACAAGAAATACCCGCAGGTCCCGAACCGATAATAGCAATTTTCTTGCCATATTCGTGCATCTTTTCAGGAATAAATCTTGTTTCTGCTTCCATATCTTTGTCTGCAATAAAACGCTTAATATCATCTATTGCCACAGGATTATCAATTAAACCTCTAGTACACGCATCTTCGCATTTATGAGGGCAAATTCTTCCACAAACTGCTGGCAATGGATTTTCTCTCTTAACTACTTCTAATGCTTCTCTATATTTACCTTGACTTGCAAATTTTATATAACCTTGAACCGATATATGTGCAGGACAAGCAGTCTTACAAGGAGATGTCCCAGTTTCTGGAACAACCAATTTACGATTATTTCTAAAATCAGGATTCCATCTTTCTTTGCTCCATCTATGATCATCAGGCAATTCTAATGTAGCAACTTTAATAGGTGTTTGTGTACAAAGTTTTTCTCCAAGTCTTATAGCGTTTGAAGGACATTTTTCTACACAAGCTCCACACGCAACACAATTTTCTTTTTTAACTTCAGCCACATAATTTGATTTACTCATATTAGGTGTATTAAAATATTGTGAAGTTCTTAAAGCAAAGCATACATTAATATTACAATTGCAAATAGCAAAAATTTTATCTGGACCGTCCATATTTGTAACTTGATGAACACAGCCTTCTTTTTCTGCCTTCAATAAAATTTCCGTTGCTTCTTCTTTTGTTATACGACGCAATTTATTCGTTCTTATACCAGCATCAGCAATATCGCCTAAGATTATACATTTTTCATCTTCTAAGTCACCACAGCCTTCGCCCATAATTCTACGACTTCTTCTGCATTGGCAAGCGCCAACACCAATATGTCCATCATATTTGTTTAGCCAATAACTGATTTCTTCAAAACTAGCTTTCCTACTTTCTCCACTTAAAGCGGATTCTACGGGAATAACTCTTAGAGGACCTCTCCCTAGTGGAATTTTGTCCACAAGAGGAATTATTGTAGTTCTGGTATACTCTTCAAACGCTCTTGCTATTTCGTGATGAGCTTCTACCTGCTCTTTATTAAGAACCATTATTTCAAAAATTCCAGGAACAAAAATTGGCACAGAATACTCATATTTGCCATCAACTTCTCTGGATTCAACTATACCAACATCAAGACATTTTTCCAAAACTTCAGAACAATATTCTGTTGATTTACCTATATTCTTCCCAACTTGTTCTGGACTTAAATAAGTTCTTCTTTTTTTCATACCAAGAACAACTTCTGCCATTTCATCAGTAACTAAGTCTACCAACACATAGTAATCCGGCATTTCTTTTGTTATCTTTAATTTTTTATTGCCACGAATTAATCTTGCTAATTCTACTATACATTGCCTTAATTCTTGTTCAGCCATAATTTATCTCCAAATTTTTATTTTATTCATTTTATTGCTATACATACTTATATACTAAAAGAAAAGACAATTTTCACCAATATACGATTTTACTTTTTTGTTCCATTATGGTACAATTATTACAAATCGTATCGAAGGAATGGTAAATGAAAAATTTAACTAAATCACATATTTTAAGTTGCTTTAATAATCTTATGAAAGAGTATCCATTTGAAAAAATTACTGTTGAAATGATTATAAAAAATAGTGAGGTTTCTAAGTCTACTTTTTATAGACATTATATAGACAAATTTGATGTAATGAATTATAGCTATGTAAATTTTGTA
>JBAXZI010000072.1:0-8071 GCA_041670385.1 Clostridia bacterium
CGCTTATGGATATGCAACTTTAGATGGTGTGGATGGTTTTATAGTTCATATGGGATTTCAACACGACAAAACACAAGTCTGGGTGCCATCAAGTTGGTTTGGATTTCAAATTAGAATGTCAGTCAGTAAATCATACACATAATTATTCTGATACGGGCAACAACATAAATAATACTCACAGGGTATTACAATGTGGGACTTGCGGATATAAAACGGTTTATAGTTTATATAGCACCAATTTAGCGGGTAACGAAATAACCGGAGTTAATTATCCTCTCACAGGTTCAATTACCATTCCTACTACAATTAATAATACAACGATAACTGCAATTGGAGATTCTGCTTTTGAGGGTCCTTCAACTATAACGAGTATCGATTTTGCAAGCGGAAGTCAGATTGCGACTATCGGGGATTCTGCCTTTGCTAATTGCACAAATCTAATTAAATTTACTCTACCAATCGCAAGTGTAACAAGCATAGGAAACAATGCATTTGATAATTGTACAAGTTTGAAATCTATTTATATACCTTCTAGTGTAGCAAACATAGGAAACAATGTATTTGATAATTGCACTTCACTAGAGAGCATAAGCGTGAGTAGTTATAACTCCAATTATTATGGTAAAGATGGGATTCTATATAATAAGGCAAAAACCGATTTTATTCATATTCCGCAGGCTATCGCGGGAAGCGTGGAAATTCCGTCAGGGATCACTGCAATAAATAATGAAGCGTTTGATTATAGTGTAGGACTTACGTCCATAATGTTCTCTAGCAGCATAATAAGCATAGGAAATTCCGCTTTTCGGGGATGTTCTGGAATTACAAGCCTAACTATACCGGGAAGCGTGACAAGTATCGAATCTTTCGCATTCTGCGACTGCACGCAACTTAATAGCCTAACTTTATCTTCCGGAGTAGGTGATATAGGCGAAAGTGCATTTTGCGACTGTTCCGGAATTACGAGTCTAATTGTACCGGGAAGCGTGTCAAACATAGGCAAAAATGCGTTTAAGAATTGTACAAGTATGAGTAATATCGAACTTCAACAAGGTGTATCTACTATAGAAAATTACGCGTTTTCCAATTGTACGAATTTAACAGTGATGACTATTCCGCAAAGTGTAGTAAGCATAGGGTCAAATACATTTTCGTCTTGTCCAAATCTTTCTTCATTAACATGGAATTATAATCCAAGTTATTCAGCATCAGATTTGAATATCCGACTTTACTTGACTAATGTTGTTTTTAACAGCAGTATAACAATGATAGGTGAGAATGCGTTTTGGGATTGCCCTAATATTATGTCGGTGACAATTCCTAGTAGTGTGACCAGCATAGGAGAACATGCATTTTGCTTACTAGATGGCATAACGCAAATTCTTATTCCAAGTAGCGTAACAAGTATTAGTGAATATGCTTTTTCAGCTTGTAGTTCTATAAAAATATTCAGCGAGGCAAGTTCAAAGCCTAGTGGTTGGATTTGGAATTGGAATGCAGATTACCGACCAGTGTATTACTATTCGACTGTATCCAAGGTAAACTGTTGGCGTTATGTAGACGGTGTACCTACGGTTTGGTTGGTGGAGGGAACCCAAGGACTGGAATATACTTTGCTAATTGACGAGACTTTTACTGTAAAAGGTATAAGCACTGTAAATCTTGAGACACTTGTGATTCCGTCAACGTATAATGGCTTACCCGTGACAAAAGTTGGAGATGGTTCTGTACCTCTTACCAATAGCGACTTTTTAACAACGGTGGTAATCAATAACGGCATAGTAAGTATTGAAGCTAGCGCATTTTCCGGCTGTAGCTTCCTAACTTCTTTAACGATTCCTAACAGCCTAACGAGCATCGGAGCGAACGCCTTTCAAAACTGCATAAAAGTCAGCATTGCTATTCCTGACGGTGTTACAAGTATAGGTGCTTCTGCGTTTTCTGGTTGTACGGGCATGAATGCGTTTACTATTCCGCAAAGTGTAGTAAGTATTGGTGTAAATGCTTTTGCGAGTTGCAAACCTTCGTTGCATTTAGTGTGGAATTATAATCCTGCTTTGACGGCGGCTACTTTCAATTCGTATTACTATAATGTCAATTTCCCTGTTGGAACGAGTCAAATTTCTGCAAATGCTTTTGCAAACAGTACTTGGCTACCAATAATGAGTATTCCGAATACGATAACAAGTGTTGGTACAAATGCGTTTGCTAATTGTACATCTAATTTAAGTATAACGTGGAACTATAATTCGACTTTGACTGCTGCAAATTTTTGCGCATACTTAACGAAGGTCAATTTTGGGAGCGGATTAACTACCATTACCGCAAATGCTTTTACAAATTGTAATAAGCTTTCAAGTATAAGCATACCGAATACTGTAAAAAATATAGGGAACAATGCATTCTCCGGTTGCACGAGTCTTCAGTCCCTAAGTATACCTAACGGCGTAACAACAATAGGAAGTAATGCGTTTAATGGTTGCACAGGTATAACATATTTTACTATTCCGTATAGTGTAACGAGCGTCGGAACAAGTGCTTTTGCAGGCAATGCAAATTATATTGTTTCGTGGAATTATAATCCCTCTTTGACTGCGGTAAATTTCGGTTCAGTTTTGCAATATGTTTATTGGCCGAGCGGACTAACTTATTTTTCTGCGAATGCTTTTAGAGGTTGTACAAGATTTACAAGTTTTACTATACCCAATACTGTTACAAGTATTGACAACAGCGCATTTTACGGTTGCACTGGTATAAATAAATTATTTATTCCATCTGGCGTAACAAGTATGGGAGCGGGTGTATTCCAAAACTGTTCAGAACTTACTATTTATTCATTAGCATCAAGCAAACCAAGCGGTTGGAATAATTATTGGAATAGTTCAAACCGTCCTGTATATTGGAAAACCACATCAACAACAAACAATGTTATGAGCGGATTTGGCTATACTGGAAGTACTTATTCTTGGAAAGGTGCAGTTGAAATGACTATTGGATCGGGTAATAGTTATTGTTATAATAATAACGATGTCTATGCTTTTACAGGGAATAAAATTCTTACGTTTAATATAATAACTGAATCTTGTTATAATCGTTGGACTACAATAAAAGGATCAATTAATTTTGAATTAAGGAAGAATGGTTCAAATAACATTATACGGACTCATTATTCTGGGGTCAATGTTACTAGTAAATGCGAAATATCCATTGGCGATGCTTTTTCAATAAACACTGGAAGTTTAAGTAATGGAACATATACATTGACATTAACAAGCAATATTTCAAGAGGATTATATTCGGCTAATTATACAAAGACATTTACTTTTGTAGTTGATAAATAAATGATATTACGAAGTTAAGTTTCGAAAATAGAATAGTTATTTAAGCAGTTATTTCAAATTTGTTTGAGATAACTGCTTTTTTTTAGCTAAATAAATCTATTAAGATCTAAAAGTCTAAAATCAGTCTTATTGTTCGTTATGGGTATTAGAAAACCTACTATACGACCAAATAATATTTATATTACAACAATAAAATTGTATAGATATGACATTGCCTAACACTAGGCAAATTGTTAAATAAAAATCAAAAGCACCGAAAACAATTGTTTTCGGTGCTTTTATGGAGCTACTAACCGGATTCGAACCGGTGACCTCGTCCTTACCAAGGACGTGCTCTACCTACTGAGCCATAGCAGCATTTTGATTTTTAATGCTTTATTATTATATTGGTTTATAGCTGTTTTGTCAACGATTTTTAACTTATTTCATTTACTTTTGTTCGTTTTTATAGTAATATTAAGGTAATTAAATATACTTTACTATAATAAGGAAAACACAATAAATATGAAAAAATTTGAAAGACTTATTCCCCTTTTGGGACGATATGCATTGGATACCTTAAATAAAAAATCTGTAATTGTTTTTGGATTAGGCGGGGTTGGTGGTTATGTTGTGGAAGCTCTTTGCCGCAGCGGAATCACAAATTTGACACTAGTAGATAATGATACTATTGCAGAAAGCAATATTAATAGACAAATCCTTGCCACTACTTCTACAATTGGTTTGCAAAAAACCGAAGTTGCAAAAAATCGAATTTTGGATATTAACCCTTCTTGTAAAGTAACTTGCTACAACACATTTTTTTTACCAAACGATGACACAATAAAAAATTGGGACGAGTTTGATTATATAGTAGATGCAATAGATACGGTTACTGCTAAAATAGAACTTTGCCAAATTGCTAAAGATAAAAATATACCGATAATAAGTTGTCTAGGCACTGGGAATAAACTCCACCCCGAACTTTTAGAAGTTTCTACAATAGAAAAAACATCAGTTTGTCCGCTAGCTAGAGTTATGCGAAGAGAACTTGCTAAACGCGATATTACTAATGTAAAGGTTGTTTATTCGACTGAAAAGCCAATAACAAATGCTGAAAATTTGAATTATACTGCAAGTTTTATAGCAGTACCTGCAACTGCTGGATTGCTTATAGCAACTACTGTTATTACCGACCTTATCAAACTATAAAAAAAGCAATAAGAAAAGACTAACTTAATTTTCCCCCGAATTTTGCTATACTAATAAAACAAAATCCATTAAGTTAGTCTTTAATTTATGGCTTTTAAGGTAATAAGCTAAATTAAATACCCTATTTTATAATTTTTTGTAAAGTAATATTTTAGAACCTGCCTTAAGTGGCATTACCATTTCAGGATTTTGGTCAATTAGCACTTCGCTAGTTGTATTTAGGTCTTTCGCTACTTCCCACAAACTCTGTCCCGGCTTTACAATATACAAACTTATTGCGATATTATCTACTTCTTTACATTCCCCAATTTCGATATTACCAACTAGTTTTAATGTTTTTGTTTGTTTTCCCGTAATTTCAAACTTCATTTCAGCACTAATTTCTATCTCGTTAGCTGTACGAACTCTAGCAAAAGTGCTTAACAATAAATCTTTTAATTTTATATCATCATCACATTCGAATGACTTAGCAACCAAACTAGAATAAGGAATTTCAGCTTTTAGTGACATATAGTCGCCATCTTCATCACAATAAATTACATCACCTATTAGTAACCCTTCGGCATACAAACCATCGTTGTTATGGATAATACTGCTACCTTCTAAATGGGCATTTATTATACATTCTACATTACTTAATCCGCTTACAATTTTTACATTGCTACTAATTTTGTCTCGTGATGAGTTTAAACAAAATTCTTTATCTAATACAATTTCTTGATATAAAAGTTTTACATCTTTTTCGGTGCTATAAGCATCGACTACACCTTCTATATCACGATTTTCCATATAACTCGGGCAAAATCTTACTATAGTTTCACTACAAATAGCTCGATTATCACCATCACTCAAATTAATTTTATTACTTTCAATATACGCTTCAATTGCCAAATTAGTATTATTATCTATACTATCTGACATTATTTCTGTACTAAACATATTTGAAAAAGTTTGACACATTAATAATCCGTTGTCACTGACAAATGCTAAATCCAAACTTACTTCGCCTTCAATTCTGCAAGACCTTTCGCTACTGAAGGTATTATTTACACATACCTTAACGCAAGTATCAATAATTTTGTCAATCGGTACTCTAGCCTCATTGTTGAATGTAAAAATTGAAGTAGTTGCAGGCAAAATTTCTACACTTTCTACATCAAATTTTTGCGTACGCACATACACTTCATCTTGGTCTTTTGTCAAAAGTTCTAGACATTTTTTGTTCTCGTACCAACCGTTTACCGCTACTGTAGCTCGCAAATTAAGCACATTTGTCCCAGTTTGTTCGCAATCTACTACTTTAACATTCAAAATAGCTGCCGTGTCGTCATTAATATTATCATTAATAATTGACCTATTGCTTTCCACTTTATCTTCCATACTACAAATACCATCTTCACTTAGATAAATAACCTTAAAGGTGGTACAAATATTAGCTCTGAACTCATTTTGCATAGTTTCTACGCTCATCAGAACAGCTCTAGCGGACACGCTCAAAACTTTTTGTGCTTGCCCTATATTTATTTCTCCATTTTCTATAAATAGATATTCTTGTATGTACTCTTTTGTATTTGCATTAACCATTAGCTTATTTTCTGTCATAAAAGCCCCCTAAATATTCTCTTAATTAACACTATTACTTTAAATGCTAGTTTATGACTAAAAAATTTATTTATGGGTATAATTATTATCATGAGAACAATTATTCAAAACATAACACATACAAAAAATCAAGTAAAACAATTAGTAGGTACAAATGTACGACTAAAAATAAATCGAGGACGCAATAGAATAGAATTTATTGACGGAGAAATAGAAGCTGTTTATCCACAAATTTTCACCATTAGAAATGAGAAAGGTGATTTGAACAGCTTTAGTTATTCTGACATACTTGCCAATAATATTACATTTTATAGATGTGCTAAATAAATTTATTTTTGAAAATAAGAATAAAAATGCCTTTCTTTATTGGCACTGAAAAATTTTCTATTTTTATCACTTTTTTGACCAAAATATTTTTCAAATTGTAAAGCACTAGTTATTACAAATATAGACCAATTATCAAGGTTTTTATATACATCACCCAGTGTTTTATTAAGAATATTTACATTTTTTACATCAAGAAGTCTTTCGCCATAAGGTGGATTCGTAACTATAGTACCTTGTGCATATTTTGATGATAAATTTGCCACATCTTGTACTTGAAAATGCACTTTTCCTTCAAGCCCTGCTCTTTGTGCGTGATGCATACAAAGTTTTATTGCTCCGCTATCTATATCAAATCCCGAAAAACGCAATTTTTTATCTAATGTTTCTTTGTCTTTTGCTTCTTCTAGTACTTGATTATAAACTTCATTATCAAAACATTTCCAATTTGCATAATCAAAGTCTCTATCACGACCGCTTGCGATATTTAACGCCATTCTTGCTGCTTCAATAGGTATTGTACCCGACCCGCAAAAGGGGTCTATAAAGGGTTTATCGGCGTCAAAACTGCTTAGCATAAGTAATGCACTAGCTAGAGTTTCTCTAATTGGTGCTTCCCCTACAAAATCACGATAGCCTCGTTTATGCAAACCATTACCCGAAGTATTTAATGACATTGTACAAATATTATCACGAATATAAAAGTCAATATAAAAACGTGCCCCAGTTTCTTCAAATACATTTACCCTTTTAGTTTGGGACAATCTTTCCAAAATTGCTTTTTTTACTACACTTTGGATAGCACTTAAAGCAAATAGATCACTTTTAACAGTTTTTCCATTTACCACAAAAGCACCATCTAAATCAAGGAAATCTTCCCAATTTAGTGCTTTTACGCCATCAAAAAGGTCATCAAAAGTGTAGCAATCAAAATTGCCTATTTCTATATAAACACGCTCTGCTGTACGCAAAAACATATTTAGCCTAGCGACATCTAGGCTAGTGCCACATAAATGGAAATTGCCATAAATAGCTTTAGGATCATAAAAACCCAATGCATACAATTCTTTCTTGGTGACACCCTCAACGCCTGATGCGCTACTGACTAAAATGTTATAATTGTTCAAATTTTATCTCTCTTTTTTTATTTCCTACTTAAATGTACGCAAAGTATTATGAATAAGTTTACAATCCATTATTTTGTTTACGAATACTTCACCATCTACTTGAGTAGCGCCATCATCGAGAAGTTCTATAATAACTTCTTCTGCTAAATAGGACTCTGTTGCTGGATCTTTTAGGTGTTTACCTTTTAAAAATTTTATTAAAAGTGGAAGTACTCTTTTCTTTTTAACTTCGTTTATGATAATTACATTAAATTTACCATCATCAACCTTGCTTTCAGGGCTAATTGGCATACCTCCACCGAAACAAGTTCCATTTGCTACGGCTAGCATAAACACGCTCTTTTCTTGAACTATACCATCAATAGTTATTTTCATTTTATGGAATTTTAAGTGGAATAGTGTGTCTATCAAACTTGCATAGTATTTTATTTTACCGTGAAAAGCTTTCATTCTTGCATATCTTAGTAAAACATCAACATCCATACC
>JBAXZI010000073.1:0-7990 GCA_041670385.1 Clostridia bacterium
CTTTTCTTTCTTTTTGCTCATAATTTCCTACTCCCCTCTTATACAAGATTTTCTGGATTTAGACATAGAAGTTCTTCTATTACAAATCTGCCATCTTTTCTAATTAATACATCATCAAAGTATATCTCGCCGCCACCATATTCTGGAGTTTGAATAAGAACTAAATCCCAATGTACTGCACTTTGATTACCATTGTCACAATCTTCATAACAACAACCTGGTGTAAAATGGATAGAACCACTTATTTTTTCATCAAATAAAATATCGCCCATAGGTTTAGTAATAAACGGATTTACACCTAAAGCAAATTCTCCTACATATCTACTACCTGCATCTGTATCAAATATTTTGTTGCAAGCTTGAGTATTTGAAGAAGTCGCTTTTACTATTTTGCCATCTACAAATTCTAATCTAACATCTTTAAATTCAATACCATTTTCTATACTTGGTGCATTATAATGGATATGTCCATTTACGCTATTTTTTACTGGTGCTGAATAAACTTCACCATCAGGTATATTACATCTACCGCTACATTTTTGTGCACCAATATTTTTGATACTAAAACTTAGGTCGGTATCTACTGCTACAATTCTTACTTTATCGGTTTTTAATAATAATTTTTCCAAACCATTCATAGCTGTATCCATTATACTATAATCAAGATTGCAAACCTTAAAATAAAAATTTTCAAAAGCCTCTGTACTCATTTTTGAAAGTTGTGCCATACCTTCCGATGGCCAACGCAATACGACCCAATTCGTATGGTTAACGCGTAATTCGTGATGCACTGGAAAACTATAATGTTTTGAATAAATTTGCATATTTTCATCAGGTACATCGCAAAGTTCCAAACTATTGTCCCCACCACGAATACCTATATATGCGTCCATTTTTTTCATCTGATATGAACCAAAATCACACATCTTGTCTGCTAGTTCTTTAGTCATACCGCTCATAATTGCGTGTTTAACTTTGTTGTCTAACAATTCTACAAATGGGAATCCGCCTGCCTTATAAGTTTCTTTAACTAAAGCTACTACCATTTCATAAGGAATGCCTACCGCTTCAATTAGGATACTTTGTCCCTTTTGTAATCTACAAGAATAATTTATTAGTCCGTATGCTAATTTTTCTACTCTACTATCTTTCATAATTCACCTAACCTTCTATTATTTTAACATAAAAATTACGATTTCTTGGTGGGTCAAATTCGGTAAAATATATATCTTGCCATTTTCCTAACACCAAATCACCTTTATGTATAATAAGTGTTTCGCTTGCTCCGAACATACTACATTTCACGTGTCCATCGCTATTGCCTTCATCGTGCCTAAATTCTGGGAATTTTGGAAATATTTTATTTGCGGCAAACATAACATCTCTTGCCACATCATCATCTGCATTTTCATTTATTGTAATTCCTGCTGTAGTATGCGGACAATAAACTAAACATATGCCTTCACTAACTCCACTTTGTTTTATTGCACTTCTAACTTCACTAGTTATATTAAAAAAAGCTTTTTCTTTTGTTTCTAAATCAAATTTATACATCAATATATCCTTTACAATTTTATTTGTCTTAAATATTATAATTATTTTTTAGCACTAAGTCAAGATATTTAGCGGTATAGCTGTCTTTGCATTTTGCCACTTCTTCCGGAGCACCACAAGCAAGCAACTCTCCGCCACAGTCACCGCCTTCTTTGCCTAAGTCTATTATATAATCCGCAACCTTGAGAACATCTAAATTATGTTCTATAACAAGTACTGTATTTCCACTTCCTACTAGCCTATTTAGTATACTAACTAATTTTTTTACATCGTATGGGTGTAAACCTGTAGTTGGTTCATCTAATATATACATAGTACGACCTGTACTTCTTTTTGATAATTCAGTAGCCAATTTTATTCTTTGTGCCTCGCCTCCACTAAATGTGGTAGCAGGTTGCCCTAATTTTATATATCCCAATCCAACATCATTTAATACTTTAAGTTGTCTATAAATTTTAGGGATATTTCCAAAAAATTCGCACGCTTCCTCTACTGTCATTTCCAAAACATCATAAATAGATTTACCCTTGTACTTTACTTCTAAAGTTTCTCTATTATATCTCTTTCCGTGACAAACTTCACAAGGTACATACACATCAGACAAAAAGTGCATTTCTATTTTTATAATTCCGTCACCGTTACAATTTTCACAGCGACCGCCTTTTATGTTAAATGAGAATCTCCCCATTTCGTACCCTCTTGCTTTCGCATCTTGAGTACTAGCAAACAAACTTCTTATTTCGGTAAAAAATCCAACATAAGTTGCTGGGTTACTTCTCGGTGTTCTGCCTATCGGACTTTGGTCTATATTTATAATTTTATCAAAATATTCTATTCCTCTTATCTCTTTATGTTCGCCAACTAGCATATTTGTCTTGTTAAGATAATTTCTCATATATGGATAAATAATGCCATTGACCAAACTCGATTTGCCACTACCACTTACACCACTTACCGCAGTAAGAAGCCCTATAGGAATATCAACATTAATATTTTTTAGGTTGTGAAAACTTGCCCCGATAACTTCCAAAAATTTATCAGTGGGTTTTCTTCTTTTGTCTGGAATATCTATTTTCTTACGACCTGACAAAAAATCTCCAGTTAGACTGTTTGGGTTGCTCATAATATCTTCTTGGGTGCCCATAGCCACCAAACGACCACCGTTAATCCCCGCCATAGGTCCTATGTCAACAATATAATCTGCCGCTCTTATTGTCTCTTCATCGTGTTCTACAACTATTAATGTATTACCTAAATCTCGCAAGTGTTTTAGGGTAGCAATAAGCTTTGCATTATCTCTTTGATGCAATCCGATACTAGGTTCATCTAATATATAAAGCACACCCATTAATCCACTACCAATTTGAGTAGCTAGTCTTATTCTTTGTGCTTCTCCACCACTAAGCGAACCGCTAGACCTAGATAAAGTTATATAACCTAATCCAACATCATTTAGAAATTTAATTCTCTCTTTGAGTTCTTTCAAAATTGAATTTGCAATAATTTTATTTCGTTCTGACAATTCCAAATTATCAAAAAATTGTGGTAATCTACAGATAGGAATATCACATACTTGACTAATATTTCTACCACCAATAGTGATAGCAAGTACTTCTTTTTTTAACCTTTTTCCGTGACAAACCTCACAAGGTTTTACTGTCATTAATTTTTCAATTTCTCTTTTTACACCTTCGCTTTGTGTTTGGTGATATCTTCTAGTAAGATTATTTACTATGCCCTCATAGCTACTGTTGAAAGTTCCTTGAAACCGAACACTATTGGCATTCATTTTTAATTCTTCGCCATCATTACCATATAAAATAATTTGTTGTATGTTTTCCGGTAACTTATTAAAAGGTGTATCCAAACTAAAATTATAATGCTTTGCTAATGAACTAAACTGCATTTGGGACATTTTGCCCATATCTAAATTCCAACCCGTACACTTAACAGCACCCTGTCTTAAAGAACGAGTATCATCAGGAACAAGTTTAAGTAAGTCAATTTCTTGACTTACACCGAGTCCGGAACAATTCTCACAAGCACCAAAAGGTGAATTAAAACTGAACATTCTAGGGGTAATTTCGCCAATTGTTATACCACAATCAGGACAAGCATAATTAGTCGAAAATAATTCTTCTTCGCCGTCAATTTCTATAGCAACTAAGCCATCGGTTAGCTTCAAGGCATTTTCTACACTATCATTTAGACGCCTATCTAAGCCCTCTTTCATAATAAGCCTATCTATTACTATACTTATATCGTGTTTTATATTTTTATCTAAATCTATACTTTCATCTAGATTATAAATATTCCCATCAATTTTAACTCTTGCATAACCGCTTCTACGGAAACTATCTAACTGCTTACGATATTCACCCTTGCGACCTCTAATTATAGGTGCAAGTATTATAAATTTTGTATTTTCTTCATTTAATTTAATTTTATCTACTATTTGGTCTACGGTCACATTGCTTATTTCTTTACCACAATTTGGGCAATGAGGCACGCCTATTCTTGCAAAAAGTAGTCGCATATAGTCATAAATTTCGGTAACTGTTCCTACTGTAGAACGAGGATTTTTGCTAGTGGTTTTTTGGTCTATGCTAATAGATGGACTTAATCCGTCAATACTTTCTACATCGGGTTTATCCATTTGCCCTAAAAATTGCCTTGCATAACTGCTAAGACTTTCTACATAGCGCCTTTGTCCTTCCGCAAATATCGTGTCAAATGCTAGTGATGATTTCCCACTACCACTAACTCCTGTAAATACTACCAATTTATCTCTTGGTATAGTTACATCGATATTTTTCAAATTATGCTCTTTTGCACCTCTAACTACAATATCATTCATTTACCTTTATTTTCTCCATATTTTAGAAATTTATTAATCTTTTGAGTTCGGCTATATCATCTCTTATAATTATACAACTTTCAAAATCAAGTGATTTACTTGCTGTTTGCATAAGTCCTTTTAGTCTATCAATTTCTCTATAAACCTCTTTTTTAGTCAACTTATTCTGTGCTTTTTTATCTATTTTCTTAGTGATATTTAGCGTATTATTAATATCTTTAATAATTGTTTTTGGTGTAATATTATTCTCTTTGTTATATATAATTTGATAATCCCGTCTACGCTTAGTTTCTTCCATAGCATTTTCCATACTCTTTGTTATTTTATCAGCATATAAAATAACTTTACTTTCTGAATTTCTAGCAGCACGCCCTATTGTTTGGATAAATGATGTTCGACTTCGCAAAAAGCCCTCTTTGTCCGAATCTAAAATAGCTACTAGCATAACTTCAGGGATATCTAAGCCTTCTCTAAGCAAATTAATTCCCACTAATACATCATTATCGCCTTTTCTAAGTCCATTTATAATTTCAATTCGTTCTAGGGTATCTATTTCGCTATGCATATAAGCAGCTTTTATATTATGGTCAATTAAATATTCAGTCAAACTTTCTGACATTTTTTTAGTAAGTGTAGTAATTAGTACTCTACCATTTTTTTCTATAGTTTCTTTTATTTCTGATAACAAATCATCAATTTGTGTGGCAATTGGTCTTACTTCCACAGGTGGTTCTAATAGTCCGGTAGGTCGCAATAATTGTTCAACTATTTGTTCACTTTCTTCAAGTTCATAAGCACTTGGCGTGGCGGAAACAAACACAGCTTGAGAATACCTATCTAGAAATTCTTCGAATTTCAATGGTCGATTATCATAGGCTGCCTTTAATCTAAATCCAAAATCAATTAAATTTTTCTTTCTTGACCTGTCCCCTGCATACATAGCTCTTATTTGTGGTAAAGATATATGACTTTCATCAACAAACAGTAAAAAATCTTTAGGAAAATAGTCCATCAATGTAAATGGTGGTTCTCCTATTTTTCTACCATCAAAATACCTTGAATAATTTTCAATACCTGAACAATAACCAATTTCTCTTATCATTTCCATATCATAAGTTACTCTTTCTCTTAGGCGTTGTTCTTCTATTATTTTATTTGCATTTCTTAATGCTTCACACTCAATTCGCAAATCTTCTTTTATTACATCTAGCGTTTTTTCCGTATCTTCATCACCTAACACATAATGAGTAGCGGGGAAAATGGCAGTATGGTCTAGTTTGGAAATAAGTTTGCCCGTTAGAACATCTTCTTCTTGTAAATTTTCTATTTCATCACCGAAAAAATCTACCCTTACTGCAATATTGGTCGAATTACTAGGGAAAATTTCGACAATATCACCTCTTACCCTAAATGTAGAACGAGAAAAATCAATATCATTTCGTTTGTATTGCAATTTTACAAGTTGGTCAATTAATGCATCTCTATTTAATATTTGTCCCGGTCGAAGTGATATCGAATTTTTGAAGTATTCGCTTGGTGCACCCAAACCAAATATGCAAGATACACTAGCTACCACTATTACATCACGCCTTTCACCTAAAGAACAAGTGGCGGAGTGGCGAAGTTTGTCTATTTCTTCATTTAACTCCATTTCTTTTTCTATATAAACATCTTTACCCGGTATATAAGCCTCTGGTCTATAATAATCATAATAACTAACAAAATATTCTACTCTATTTTCGGGAAATAATTCTCTGAATTCATTACAAAGTTGGGCAGCTAAAGTTTTGTTGTGTGCAATAACTAAAGTAGGTCTGTTTGTCTTAGCAATAACATTAGCCATTGTAAATGTCTTTCCACTCCCCGTAACGCCTAAAAGAACTTGATTACGCAATCCGTCATCAAGTCCTTCACATATTTTTGCTATAGCTTGCGGTTGGTCGCCACAAGGTTTATATTTGCTTTTTAAAATAAAATTGTTTATCATTAAATTTGGTTTTTAATTACCCTACAATTGCTTGTAAAATCCACTTTAGAGAAAAAGAAAACGATGCAAAAATTATTGTAGTTACTATTCTAAATATTAATTTTCTTTTAGCTATCACTTTATCTCTTTGATAACTAATTCCATTTCCTTTCAAGGTAATTATGTACATTATATCGCCATTATTCTTTTTGGCTTTTTCATAATTAAAATAATCATCTAGCACTAATTGGTTTAGTGTTTGTTCTAAATCATCTTCTCTGAAATCTATTCTATAAGGAACTTTTGAAAGAATATCTAATGGACTAACAAGACATTGCCCATTTACGGAATGGCTTGCTTGGAAATAAACAACGTTCATTAATATTTTTTCTTTTTTACCTAATACCATATTCCACCTCTACTAGAATAAAATATAATAAGCAACTAATGCTGCCATCAAACTGCCTATAAAAGCACTGATACCACTAATTATTGCCATTTTCAAATAATTTACACGAGCAGTAGTAACAACTGGTACATTTTTTCTCGCTTGTCTATCCAAAATTTCAGCTGCAATTTGAGCGGGGTCTTTTTCTTCTTCATCAATAACTTCCCCTTTCGCTTCAGCTTCTACACGTTTTAATTTTTCATCTTCACGCTTAATTTTCATTGTATCACAAGTAAGGATACCTTTTGGTTTTGGCGTTATGCAATAAACCGAATTATCCGTATACAAAATTCCTATCATATCATTAAGCGCAAGCAATTCTACAATAGTATCTAATTCTGTGATGTCAATAACTTCACCATATTCTACAATAATTTCTGATTTTTCAATAACAGCACTTTCGCCCTCTTCGGTCATCGAAAGCATTATTTCCAAAATCCTATAAGCTTTTTTATCTAACATTTTTTGTCCTCTCTACACATTATACTATTATATATAATAGAGTGGTAATTGTCAAGTATGTTAGCATTGCGTTATAATCTTACTTTTTCATTTATTTGTTTGATTAAATCCATATCAATTTTGACAACTTCCCTATCAAATGACAACAAGCCGTTAGCTTCATCTTCAACATCACTAACTTCTGTATAAACGCTTGCTGACAAGCCTTTAGGAATATTACCAATTATTTCATTCACAAATAATTTTTCATAAGCAGTTGCAAATGCTTCCCTATTATAAAATTTTCGATAACCAAAAAATTTATTTTCGTTATACACGTGCCCTTTTATTTGGAAACTAAAGCCACCAAATTCAGTAACAGCAATTGCTCTATCGTCATTTTTATCAAATTTAGGGAATTTATATTTAGTAAAATAAATATGGAAACTGTTTATATCACCGCCACCTTGGTCGTGCCAACCGCTTGCGTGGTCAATAACTCTGGTTGGGTCTTGCTTACGATAAAATTCGCAGGCTTTCAAACTATCAAATTGTCCCCATCCTTCATTAAATGGTACCCATAAACCTAAACTTACGGTATTATATAAAGTATCAATTAGTCTTTGACTATCGACATAATATTCTTTTCTTCCTTGGTCATCATTTCTACTAAACTTGCGATAATTCTTTTTACCATCGTTCATATGCCCAATTTTTTTATTAA
>JBAXZI010000074.1:0-7844 GCA_041670385.1 Clostridia bacterium
ACTCTATCATCTATCTCACTTTTCGCTGTCAAAATTAATACAGGTACATTATTACCTTTTTCTCTAAGTCTTTTGACTACCGAAATACCATCAAGTTTGGGCATCATAACATCAAGAATTACACCATCATATTCTGCTAAACTCAAATAATTTAGTGCTTCTTCACCATCAAAAACTGCATCAACTGCATAATTATTATGCTTTAATATCCGCACAATAGCACTTGATAATTCTTTTTCATCTTCTGCAAGTAATAATTTCATAATTAGCACCTCACTTTTCCTTTTATGACCCTTATATTATTACCCTAAACTTAAATTTACTTAAACTCTATTTTAAGTTTAACACAAAATCCGCTAAACTAACAACAAATTTAGTTATAATTGTAATTTAACAACATAACTATTTTGCATTGACTTACTATTTATTAAAAAATAATAAAAATGCTTGACAATATACTCAGTACTGAATATAATATAGTCAGCACTGAGTACAATTAATTATTTGGAGGATAAAATGTTAATACCTATCTATATACTTGGATTATTACAAAGATTTGGACCACAACACGGATATTTCATAAAAAAAATAATTGCCGAGCAATTATCGGATTTTACACAAATAAAATTGCCGACTATTTATTACCACTTAGAAGGAATGCAAAAAAAAGGACTAGTCGTCGCTACTAAAGAAAAACCCGATAGTCGACCTGAAAAAACTATATATGAAATAACTGCACTTGGTATAGAATTTTTTAATAATGGGCTTAATTCCTTTTTAACTTTTGAATATCAACCTTCATTTCCTTCAGATAGTGTTTTTTATTTTTCAGAGCATATAGACCAAAAAGCAATATCAGAAAACTTAGAAACATATTGCCAAAAACTTATGAAATCCATAGAGCATATTATCATACATCAAACAGAAACTATAAAATTTGTTCCCGAACAAATGCAAAATATGGTAAACATTATCTTTAGTCATCACTTATTACACTATAAAGCAGAACTTACATGGGCTAAAGAATCAATAACGCTATTAAAAGAAAAGGAGAAAATTAAATGATGAAAAAAAGAATTATTGAAACAAATGAAGGTATACAAAACCAATTAACTGTAGAAATTTTTGATGAATTTGCAAAGCAAATGCGAGATAAAGGCTGGAATGGTGTTAATAATTTTTTTAAGACGGGCATTAATAAAGGCAAAATTCTTGAAATTGGTCCAGGTCCTGGTTATAATGGTTTAGAATGGCTTAAAAAAACCGAAAATACTGAGCTAGTTGGTTTAGAAATTAGCAATAATATGATTAAAATGGCTGAAAAAAATGCCAATGAATATGGGTTTTCCAATAGAGTATCCTATGTTATTGGCAATTGTCTTGAAATGCCTTTTGAAGCTAATTATTTCGATGCTGTTATTTCTAATGGTTCGCTTCATGAATGGGAAAATCCAATTAAAGCTATCAATGAAATATATAGAGTTTTGAAACCTAATAGTTATTTTTGTATTACAGATATGCGAAGAAATGTAAGTCCATTACTTAAATTGTTAGTTTATTTTTCCACCAAACCAAAGGAAATGCGTCCCGGATTTATATCTTCATTAAATGCATCATATACTGCAGATGAGTTAAATAGTATTATCAATCTTTCAAATTTCAAACAATTCAATATTGTTAAAGACCCTTTTGGACTTTGTTTGTCTGGAAAAAAATAAAATTTCATATAACAAATAATTTTTTCGCATAGCCCTATAAATGGTATTATTGCAAAACTCCTATGGAAAAAATTATCGCATACATTGTGGCAAAATTTTATTAGCAAATAGCAAAAGCTAGCCTAATAGGCTAGCTTTTATTAATAAGATTTTTCATATTAATTTTATTTATCTTTTTCTTCTACATTACTATCAACTTCTGAAGCTTTGTTTCCAAAAACTGCTTTAATATTTTCTTTTTCTTTTTGATTATGTATTATTTCTAAATTTCTTTTTGTTTCATTCCACTTACTGCCATTTAATTTATACCAATGCATAATAACAATACAAATTATAAACATTATAAAAGAAATAGCCATCCAAGCTACCAAAATACCCTTTTCCGCTTGTACTGACTGTAAACCTGCTGTCAAAGTTTTATTATAACCCATTTTTGCAATTATCCATAAAAATGAAGCATTCGCTAAACTTATTGCAGGCTTTGTAACAAGACTATTTACACCAGCATACATTCCTTCACGCCTTAATCCTGTTAAACTTTCATCAAAATCAATTACATCGCCATTCATTAATGGAATTAGGTAATAACCGCCCGTCGCGCCTATCCCAAATAAAACAAAACAAACTATAGCTATAGCAAAAACACCGCCGAAAAATGTCATCATTCCAGCAGCTAACGCAAAACTGACACAATAGACATATAAGCAATTTTTCAAACCAATTTTATCCCTTTGCGTAAGCCAAAATACCATACTTCCAATAGCCCCAATGCCTAAGGATACATAACACCATAGCATAGAAATATTGAATTCATCAAAATAATAGGCTACACCTTGCATTAATATAGTGCTAGCAAAAGTTAATGTAAATGCCATAACTTCAAAAACTATAAATGCACGATTTTTAAAACATTGGGCAATTGCTTTGAAAAATGGTGGTTGCTCTTCTTTTACCGCATAACCTTTTTCTTTGTAAAAAAATGTAGAAATAAATACAAGTACAAATGCAACCACACCAATTATTGCCATAATAATTCTAAAAGTTGTTGCACTTTCTCCTACTTCAGGTTTTATCATCGGTACTAAAATAAGTGGCACCGACAAAGGAACTATGCTAAAAATAATTTTCCAAATAAAAATACCACTTCTTGCCTTATTAGAGACTGCCATTTCAAACGGCATCACATAAAGTGAAGTCGCTATTGCTGTATAAACTGTATCAAATAAAAACAATGATATTAGCATTTGGACAAATAATACACCATTACTTCCACCAAATGGCCATTTTAACCAAGTAAAAATAAATATAATCGAATAAAAAATAGCACCATATCTTATATATGGAATTCTACGACCAATTTTAGATTTTGTTTTATCTGAAATATACCCAAAAATAGGGTCATTAATTGCATTCCAAATACCAAATATTATCCAAGCCGTTCCCGCCAAAGCTTCGCTTAATCCTAAATATTTAGTAAAATAATACGAAAGTGCACCACTACAAATCAACTGATACAGAACCGCACAAGAACTATCCCCAATACTTAACCATAATTTTGATTTTATTGACACTTTTTCTTGAAATTTAATGTTTTCCATTCGTTTCCCCTTTTTGTATATTTCCCAAGAATCTTGTTATTATTTCTTTATACGCTACTTTATCAACTTGATAAGATTGTGCGTGGTCTGCCTTTTCAATCAAATGTAACTCTTTATATCCTTTTGTAACATCGTACATCATTTGACTATGTTTACAATTGACTAATTTGTCCTTTTTCCCGTGAATATAACAAATTGGAACTTTAGACTCTTTTAAACAATCTATAGGACGAATACTTAATAAATCTACACCATACAAACTATTTGCTACTTTGCAAGCTAAATTTAGCATAAAGATAGGTAAATGTTTGCTTTTCAGCACATCAGTTAGCAGTATTTCCATATCCGCATAACCACAATCGGCAATAATAAACTTAAGTTTTGGATTGTATTTTAAAGACATAATAGATAGTCCAGTGCCCATAGATTCTCCGTGCAAACCAAGATTTATATCCTTACCATATTTATTATAAGTATCATTGATTAAACAGATTAAATCCTGACTTTCCCTTATCCCCATGGAAACATAGCTTCTTTTATTTTCGCCATGTGACCTATCATCATAAATGATAACATTAAAACCTAATTCTCTAAAAATGTGTAAATATTTTACACTTCCATTCCGTGTATAGGTTTGCCCGTGTGAGATAATTACATAATTATTACTATCACTTTCAGCAGGGACAAAAACGCAATGCAATAAATAATCATCGTAAGATTTTAATAAATATTCTTTTTTTTCTATTGTATCATAATTTCCAAAAAACCCTTTTTTGCTTTCAATATATTTAGTTAGCCACATACTATACCTACGAGGCTTAACAACCGCTCTCGCCAATGCTAAAACAATACCGAAAAAAAAGACTATCAAACTAATTAATACAATTATTACAATATATAAAACTTCCATAATTACTCCTTACTTTATATTAAATTATAACATATTAAGAAATTCATTACCATACTTAAATTTTCTATAATAAATACAATTTGTCTTAATTCCCCTAAACAATAATAAAAAGCACCATCAAACTTTTATTTTAATAGTGCTTAAATCTTTATATTTTTTATTTTTATTGCTTATTCCAAAAAATTAATAATTAATTTGTCTAGCAATCTACCGAGTTCTATTATTTCATCTTTGTCAAAACCCTTATAAATTTTTTCTTCCAAACAGATTTTATGCTTTTTCATCATTTCTTTTTGTTCAAAAGCCTTAGGCATAATATTTACATTTCTCTGCCTTTTATCTTTCTCATCAATAGTTACAGTTACTAAACCCTTTTCTTCCATTCTTTTTAGCAACCCTATAACCGTAGGATGTTTTAATCCGAAATAATCTTGGATTTCCTTTTGTGGAGTTGTTGTTCCTTTCTTAATCTCCATTAGAAAAACAAGTATACGCATTTGTGATGCAGTCATATCGTTTACTTTTAATTGCTTATTAAAATGAGCTATCATATGGTCTTCAAGTAGTTTTGATTTGAACAAAATATCCGATTCTATCTCCATAAATTTACCTCCATTATTAATAATTTGTGTAGTTAGCTACATATATATATTACATAAAAATATGTTAATTGTCAATAATTTTATTATAATTATATGGATTAATCAAACTTATTAAACAACAAAAATCACCCAAAATAGAGTGATTGAACTCATTTTGATTTTTTTATAAACTTACATTTAGGATAATTTTCACACCCAAAAAATTTACCGTATTTCCCCGCTTTCTCTATCAAATTACCACCACACCTTGGACAAATATTATTATTAATACTTTCCTTCATTTCATAAATTTCTTTGATATGTTCATTTTTTGTTATATTGCAACTAGCCTTAGCGCTAATTAAACAATCATAAATAGTCTTCATTTCGTTATTATCTAATTTTTTGGTTTTTTTATTGATTTTCTTAAACCATTTAGATTAACGACATTTTCAGCACTAATATATTGCGTATTGTTTTGCACAAACACAACTAATGATTTTAAATTTATTCCTTCGGGTAATATTTTTTTTAATCTATAAATATGAGTAGCATTTTGTTTCAACGGATTTTACATCTTATATTTTGCCTTACCATAAGCAAGCACTTGTGTCCATTCTAATTGCCTATAATCTCCATATATTCGCCCAGAATAATTTTTTGTTTCAATTATAAAAACGCCATTTTCATTTATTAAAATATGATCAATTTGGCTAGATTTCCCTTCATCAACCACCATATAATTATTTATAATAAATTTTTTACCGCTTTTTGTTTTACCTATTATTATTTTAACTTTTAACTCTCCAAGAAAGCCCTTCCCTTTAGGTGTAAACAACCAACTTCTAATTCCTACAAAAATTATTCCAATTATAATCAAAGCGTATATCATATTTTATCCTTAAGTTATTACAAATTATTTGTTTTTGATATACTCAAATAATCTTCTAGGCAATATATCATTTAATCTTTTCACATCGGGTTCTTCAAGACTAATCAAGTTTAATTGGTTCTCCTCATACATTTGTATTATTTCCTCTTTTCTTTTCAAATAACGCATATCATCATTTAGTCCCCAAAACTCTACATATACATTACCATCGGGTAAATAAAAATCACTAAGAACTACCGCATCAGGTTGCAATTTCATAAATACACTTTTTTCATAAGCGTGAACATATCCATTATTGTATAACCAATTATCAATCAACATTTCAGAGTATGACCTTACATAATGTCCATCATCACATTGATGTTCTGCCGCCCATTGTTTTCTATAATCGATGTCATCAAAATTTTTCGATTGCTTGGTTTCATTTATTATATCTTCTACTTTCTTTTTTTCTTTTACAATAGTGTTTATTTTATCATTTTTTCTTAACATTAAAGCTGTTATATCTTCCACAACACGATTTTTTAGATAATTATCATTATACTGTGCAACTTCTTCTGCTATTGCAAACATTCGAATAACACCATTTTCCATATAATCTGGATTTTTAATTTTGAATAAACAATTTCGTTGATTAAAATAATGGTCCATCGCTTCTTGTTTATTGCGTTTTCCAACAAATTCTATTTTTTCTGCTTCTTTTTTCTTATAACATTCATAACATAAATATCCATTAGGCGCATCTTTACCACAAATTATACATTTACCATTACCAAGTACTTTTTTTGTAGTTTCTTTTTCTTTATTTGTAATTTCTTTTTCTTTATTTATACTTTCTGTCGGTTTTTTTAATACCCACTTGCCTAATTTCTCGTCTTTTATTATCTTACCTTCATTTTTCAAAGTTAAACAATTTTTACAAAGTGGAAACATTCCACTTGGTTTTCCACAAATATCACATACCTTTCCCATTATTTAATCCCTCGTTTTTATTTAATTTATATAATAAATATATCACAATCTATTATAATATTCAAGGTATACTCCATATTTTAATTCAAATTTATTATTTTTATTGCATTTCTTCCCATTGATTTTTTGTCAAACTCGTGATGTGTTCCGTTACTGTTTCATTTATTAATGGCCAAAATTTGTTTTTGTCGGTATGATGATAAAAAAATCCGCATTTCTCTTGTACTCGCTTAGATTTTATATTGCCATCAAAATAGCCACACCAAATTGCTGAAAGTTTAAGGTCTGCAAATCCGTATTTTAGCAATCTCTCTACTGCTTCAGGTATCAACCCTTGCCCCCAAAACGGAACACCAATCCAATACCCAATTTCAGCTTCGTTTTCGTTTATTGGGATATTACTATTCTTTCCTAGCAACAGTCCAATACTCCCTATTACTTCATTAGTGCTTTTTAGAACTACCGCATAGGTTTCTTTTTTTGCCAATACTTCTCGTATTATCATTCTACTATTTTCTACGCTGGTGTGAATCGGCCACCCTGCAATTGGTCCTATAATTGGGTCTTTTGCATATTTGTATAAAATTTCCGCATCTTCTTCTTTCCACGGTCTTAAAATTAATCGTTTTGTTGTAAGCATAATTTTCTTCCTTAGGTTATTTATTTTATTAAAATCAATAATTTTGCAACTATATTTAATTTTTTTATAATTTTTGCTAAATTACTTCACAAATTCATCTGTAAAAATATTTTATCATATTGCTTTATATAATACAATATATAAGAACAAATCCGCCTAATTTAGGCGGATTTGTCAATATATTTTAAGTTATATTTAGATTATAAGTTTTGAAGAACGTATCTAATTGGATTAGATAGGCAAATATTTGAGGCATACGCATTAACTGACCATACCAAGGGGTATCTATTGTAACGCTATTATCTTTAAGTTTATTGAAAAACTCTTTATTTACAATTTCATTAAGCACACTTGATTTATCATTAACAAGTTTATCCGCTTTTTTAATCACAAATTCTGCAAATATTGGATTAAATGTTTTTGGGAACGGCGTTTTTTTACGGTTAGCTATTTCATTAGGCAATAAACCTTTGAAAGCTTCACGCATTATTCCCTTTTCTTTGCCGTTAAGCGCTTTATATTCCCAAGGCATA
>JBAXZI010000075.1:0-7717 GCA_041670385.1 Clostridia bacterium
AGCGGAGGCACTTTTTGCTAAATTTTCCCCAGGTCCACTTACTATCGTTTTACCTAAAAAATCGTGTGTGCCTAAGGCGGTTACTGGAGAAATTCAAACAGTCGGAATAAGAATACCCAATAACAAATTAGCATTAGAGCTTATTGAAAAAAGCGGTTGTCCAATCGCGGCACCTTCTGCTAATGCATCAAAGCGTGTTAGCCCAACTAAAGCTATTTATGTTTATGATGATATGAAAGGTAGAATTCCTCTTATACTAGATGGTGGAGAATGTAATGTAGGTATCGAAAGTACGGTATTAAGCCTAGCTACAGAAATACCTACTATTTTAAGACCAGGTGGAATTACGCTTGAAATGCTTAAAGATGTACTACCTATGGTAACTAATTTTCAAGGAGAAGTAGCTGTTGCTGAAGCTCCCGGTATGAAATATACACATTATGCACCACTTGTTGAGGAGTGTATATTGTATGATGATTTTGATAAAGCAATAAATTATTACGATAAAAAAATAAAATTAGGAAAAAAAGTAGTTATTTTGCTCACAAATAATTATACTGATAGGGTAGGAAATAGAAATTATGTTGATATGGGCAATGATGACAAAGTTGTCGCTCATAAAATATTTAATATATTACGAGAAGCAGAAAAGCAATTTGATATTATTTTAGTAGAAAAATTGCCGAATAATGACGTTTATTATTCCGTAATGAATAGATTAAATAAATCAACCGGCGGTAAAATTTTGCAATAAAGATTTTTTAAGATCGTTAAATGTAGATTTTTATTTTCAAATACTTGATAAAGATATATTATTGTGATAAAATTATCTTTAAGAATGTATTTCTATATAAGGAGGCAATCACAAAAATGAAAATTGGAATAGGTTGTGACCACGGTGGTATTGTTTTGAAACCAGCTTGTATAGAAGCTCTTAATCAATTGGGCTATGAATATGAGGATTTTGGTACGTATACTACTGATTCGGTAGATTATCCTGACTATGCAGAAAAAGTTGCTAAAGCTGTCGCTAGTGGTGCAGTAGATAAAGGGATTGTCCTTTGTGGTACGGGTATCGGTATTTCTATAGCGGCAAATAAAGTGAAAGGGATTCGCTGTGCTCATGTAACTGATATTTTTAGTGCTAAAGCTTCTAGCGAACATAATAACGCTAATATGATTGCTTTTGGTGGAAGAATAACGACTCCAGAAGATGCTAAAGAAATGCTACTTGCATTTTTTAACACTCCTTTTGCTGGAGGTAGACACCAAACTAGAATTGATAAAATTACAAAAATTGAAAATAATAATTTATAAACAAAGGAGAACTAATAATGAAAATTAATGTAATGAATCATCCATTAATTATCCACAAACTATCAATGATGAGAGATAAAGATACCAATCCAAAAGATTTCCGTCAACTACTTACTGAAATTTCAATGCTTATGGCGTATGAAGTAACAAGAGATTTACCTCTTGTAGATGTTGAAGTAGAAACTCCAATCATAAAATATACTTCAAAAATGCTTGGTGGGAGAAGTTTGGGTATTGTTCCTATCCTAAGAGCAGGATTGGGAATGGTAGATGGAGTATTACAATTAGTTCCAAATGCTAAAATAGGGCATATTGGTTGTTATAGAGACCCAGAAACACATAAACCAGTAGAATATTATTGCAAATTACCTATTGATGTAGACCAAAGAACAGTAATATTAGTTGACCCAATGTTAGCTACCGGCGGTAGTGCATCTATGGCAATTGATTTTATTAAACAAAGAGGAGTTACTGATATTAAATTTATGTGTCTAGTCGCTGCACCTGAGGGCGTTCAAGCTATTAATGACGCTCATCCTGATGTAGAAATATTTGCGGCAGCACTTGATGACAAATTAAATGAGAATGCTTACATCGTTCCCGGACTAGGCGATGCAGGTGATAGATTGTTCGGTACAAAATAATAATCTAGAAGGAATTTATTTATGATAGAACAAACAGTTAATGCAATTTTGGAAGCAGAAAAAGAGGCTAATGACATGGAAGCACAGGCAATGACCGATGCGAAAGCTATGGTTATTAATGCTGATGAAGAAGCTGAAAATATTAGACAAAATGCTATTAAAAAAGTAAAAAAAGAAAGAAAAAAAGTAGTTGAAGAAGCTAATGAGGAAGGTGACAAACAAGCCGACCAAATTATTGCTATGGGCGAAAAGCAAGCTACTAAACTAATCGAAAAGACCGATATTAAAAAGGCCGTAGATTTTATTAAAGAGAAGGTATTATCAAAATATGTCAATAGTTAATATGAGTAGAATGAGCTTGGTGGCACATTCCACTGAGCGAAGCAAACTACTTCGAATTTTTCTAAAATCAGGATGTGTTGAAATCGTAAGAAGCGAAAGCGTCTTAGTTAGCGATTATATCGAAGATGAAACTAGACACAATTTGATTGAGTCTAAAAGGCTTCGTATTGCTTTTGCGCTAGACTTTATTAAAGAAATGGCAAAGCAATATAAAAGTATAGACGAAAAAAATGTTCCCAAAATTAATTTAAAGAAAGAAAACAGATTAGTTGATTTAGATGAGTATTATTCTACTCCCAAACACGAAATAGAAATTTTTGGGGATATTTCTGAAATGGAAAGTATTAATTCAGCTTTGGTAGATATTAAAGGTGATATTTCTCGTAATAATGCTTTGAAAGAACAACTTCAAATTTATGACCTTGTAGATATGCCTTTTAATGAAATAAAAGATACCAAATTTTCTCATGTTATGTTAGGTTTGGTACCTATTCTTAATGTAGAGACAGTGAAGCAAGGTTTGCAAGATATAGCAGAAGTTGAGAATTATGACAAGGATAGGCAAAGTGTATTAATTGTTGTTTGCCATAACTATGATTTGGAACAAACAAATAATGTTTTGAATGAAAATGGCTTTGTTTCTACCACTTTTGATATTGATATGACTGCAAGTGAAAAAATTGCTGAACTTGATGAGGCAAATGAGCAGTTGGAAAATAAGCGTGATGCACTAATAACACAAGGTGTGGAATATTCTAATAGAATTACACAACTTAAAGTTGCTTACGATTATTATTTATTGGAAATAACCAAAATGGATATTATGGCGTCTTGTCCACAAACTGGAAAAGCTTTTATTATGGAAGCTTGGTTGCCTACTGAAAAAATTGAAGCAATTAAAAAATTAGTAGAAAGCAAATGTAAATTTGTTGAAGTTGTTTTCCGTGACCCTTTAGAAACGGAACAACCACCTTCGCTAACTAAAAATAATAAATTTGTATCCTCATTTAGTGGACTTACTGATATGTATGGTTCTCCTAATTATAGAGAGGGTGACCCTAATTTATTTGTAGCTATGTTTTATTTCGTTTTCTTTGGTATTATGATTAGTGATGCCGGATATGGATTACTTATAGCAATTTTTTGTTTTCTAACAGTAAAATTAACCAAACCTGTAAAAAATAGTGGTAAAATGCTAATAATGTTTGGTTGGTGCGGAGTAAGTACTGTAATTTGGGGTGCTTTATTTGGCGGTTGGTTTGGTATTACACCGACAACTACAATTCTAGCAAAATTAGTATGGTTTAATCCGCTTGAAGAACCATTAAAAATGTTTATGTTGGCACTAGGTATGGGCGTATTACAAATTGGTACAGGCTTTGCACTTAATGGTATTGAAACAATAAAGAAAGGCAAGGTATTGAGTGGAATTCTTAATAACTTTTCTTGGGATATAATTTTATTGGGAATAGTTTTTATCGCTCCTAATCTTATGGTGTTTTTGGGTGCTATAAATCCTGACCCAATTCCACAAGCTTTTGGAGTATTGGCAACAATTGGTAAATATACAGCTGTGTCTGGATTTGTACTATTATTAGTAGGTGGTGCGGTTGGAAAGAAAAATCCGGTAAAAATGGTTGCCGGGGCTTTCGGTAATGCTTATGGTGCTATAAATGTAGTTAGTGATTTGCTAAGTTATTCCAGACTATTTGGTCTTGGTTTAACAACTGGAGTAATAGGCTATGTCGTAAATATGTTAGCTAAAGATATTATTGTGGATACCTTTTTCCACGGAATGTGGGTAGGCTGGATATTTGCAGCGGGCGTTTTACTAGTTGGTCATACATTTAACTTAGCTATTAATTTCTTGGGTGCGTATGTGCATAACTCAAGATTGCAATACATCGAATTCTTTGGGCGTTTTTATGAAGGAAGCGGACACGCTTTCAACCCAATTGGTTCTAAAACAAAATATACCTATTTAGATAACTAAATAGATAATATATTAAAAATAAATTAAACTTTAAAGATTAATTTGACAGTAAGGAGGTCAAAATGGAATTATTAGGAACAGGTTTAGCACTATTTGGTGCAGCACTTGCAGTAGGACTAAGTGGTATTGGTTCTTCAATCGGAGTTAGTAGAGCTGGACAAGCTGCTGCTGGCGTAACTGCAGAAGACCCAGATAAATTTATGAAATGTCTTATACTACAATTGTTACCTGCAACACAAGGTATTTATGGTTTTATCGTAGGTTTCTTGACACTTATCAAACTAAATGCATTTAATGGTTTTGTATTAGCTAGTGGCGCTTTAGTAAGTGTTGGTGGTGGTATCGGTATCTTAGCTGCTTGCTTACCTATCGCAATTACTGGTTTGTTTAGTGCTATTTATCAAGGTAATGTAGCAGTAAGTGCTATTGGCTTGGTTGCTAAAAGACCTGAAGAAAGTACAAAAGGTATGTTAATGACAGCTATGGTAGAAACTTATGCACTACTTGGTTTCTTAGTATCTTTCTTAGCTGTATTTATTCCAGCTTGGGCATAAAAAATAATAACCTAATAGGCTAAACGGTCTATTAGGTAGTAATTTTATCCCAATTTAATGGAATCATGGAGGAATAATGACTGGAAGCGAAGCAATTGTAAACAAAATTATTGGTGATGCTAGAAAGGTAGTCAATTCAACATTGGAAGAAGCTAATGCAAGTGCACAAGACACTTTGGATTTAGCTAGAAATGATGAAAAAATTTATCTTAAAAAAAATATGCAGGAATCGTATGCCGAAAGAGATGAGACAGTTAGGCGTAGGATTACTGTTGCTAATTTGGAAGTCAAAAAAATAATATTAAAGTCAAAACAAGATTTAATTGATAAAGCATTTCAACAAGCAATCGAGGAAGTTAAGGCTGATTCTAAAGTTTATAAAGATTATATAGCTAGTTTATTAACATTTGCGCAAGATGGCGACGAAGTAATAATTGCAGAAAGTGATAAAAAGCTAATTACAAAAGCTTTTATAGGTGAAATAGCAAAATCAATTGATAAAAAAATTAGTGTTGCTAAAGAGTATGGTAATTTTTGTGGTGGAATAGTTTTATCTGCTAAAGGAACTGACAAAAATTTATCACTTGAAGTTGAATTATCATCTGTTAGAGATGAGTTTGAACCCAAAATAGCAAAAATAATGTTTGGAGCATAAATGAAACAAGGATTGATATTCGCTAATGCGAGAGCAAAGGCAAAAGAACTTAATCTTTTTACTGAAGAAAGGTTGCATCGTATGATTGAGGCGACTACTTTAAATGATGCAGTAAGGATACTTATTGAAGTTAATTATGCGGGTGGAATGGTCGTTGATAGTAAAGATTTTTACGCTTTATTAAAAGAAGAAGAAAGACTTACTTGCGATTTTGTTAGAAGCGTAGCTCCAGAAAATGTGGGGTTTGAATGCTTTTTTATGCGTAATGATTATCATAATATAAAATCCTTATTAAAAGCAAAATATGCTAAATTGGAAAATATTGATGACCTTATTTTGCCTGATGGCAATATGTCTTATTTGGAATTGAAAGAGCGAGTAGCCACTGCTAAATTGGATTTTAATCCATTTGTGGAAAAAGCATATAAAATTATTGATAAGGCGTTTGAAACAGGAAAGGGTTCACCAAGAATTATTGATGTAGAAATAGATAAAGCAATGTATTTAGATATCCAAAGTAAATTATTGGTTAATAGTGATAAATATATTAAAGAATATTTTGTGACTTTAGTTGATTCTATTAATATAGCTAGTTTTGTACGAGTAATTAAGATAGGTGCAAATTTCAATTTCTTTTTAAATAATTTTATTGAAGGTGGCTTTATTAATGCAAAACGCTTTGAGGACTTTGGTATGGATATTGCAAAAATGGTATCAGGTCTTTCTGGTACTAAATATAAAGATTTTTTAGACAAATTAGAAAATGATGATTTAGCTAGTTTTGAGACGGCACAAGATAATTATTTGTTGGGAATTTTTGCAACAAACAAAACTGATATGTTTTCTGTAGCGCCTATTGTTGGATATTATCTAGCTAAGCTAAATGAAATTAAGGTTATTAGGGTAGTTTTAGTTTGTAAAAAAAATAAAGTACCTACAGAAGAATTAAGAAAGAGGGTAAGAAATTTATATGCGTAACAATAAAATTGCAGTAATAGGTGATAAAGACAGTATACTTGCTTTTAAGGCAGTTGGTGCTGATGTTTTCCCTGTAAAGAACGAATTTGAAGCGTCCGATACACTAAAGTTGCTTGCTAGAAGTTATGCAATAATTTTTATTACTGAAGATATTGCTAAAACTATAGAAAATATAATAGATAGATATAAAAATCGTCCATATCCCGCAGTAATACCAATACCTAATGCTAGTGGTAGCACTGGTTTTGGTTTAGCTGGTATTTCTAAGAATGTAGAAAAAGCATTAGGCGTGGATATTTTCGCAAATAAATAAAAAAATAAAATATTAATAGTATATATTTTAGGAGAAACAAAATGAACGAAGTTATTGGAAAAGTAATAAAAGTCAGTGGTCCGCTAATAGTAGCAGGTGGTATGGCTGACTGTAAAATGTACGATGTTGTTAAGGTATCCAAATATCGCTTGATTGGTGAAATAATTGAGTTACGTGGAGATAATGCATCTATTCAAGTTTATGAAGAAACCGATGGAATTGGACCTGGGGATGAAGTATATACTACTAATATGCCACTAAGTGTCGAATTGGGGCCTGGACTTATGGAATCTATCTTTGATGGTATTCAAAGACCACTTCTAAAACTTAGAGAAATAAGTGGAGACCGTATTGGTAGAGGTGTAGAAGTTGCTGCACTTGACCATAGTAAGGTTTGGAAATTTGAAGCTACTGCTAAAAAAGGTGATAAAGTTATTCCCGGTGATGAATTAGGTTTTGTTCAAGAAAATAAAATCATTAAACATAAAATATTGGTTCCTGTAGGAACAGAAGGCGAAATTACTGAAATCAAAACGGGTAATTTTACTATAGATGATTCAATTACTAAAGTAATTTTTAACGGCAAAGAAAAAAATATCACTATGCTACAAAAATGCCCTGTTCGTAAAGGTAGAGGTTATCAAGTTAAATTACCTCCTAATGTTCCTTTAATTACAGGACAAAGAGTTATTGATACTTTCTTCCCTATTGCAAAAGGTGGAGTAGCTTGTGTACCAGGTCCTTTCGGAAGTGGTAAAACAGTTGTACAACATCAATTGGCAAAATGGGCTGATGCAGATATAATTGTTTATGTAGGTTGTGGCGAACGTGGTAATGAAATGACAGATGTTCTTAATGAATTCCCAGAGTTGAAAGACCCGAAAACTGGTGAAGCATTAATGAAACGTACTGTATTAATCG